>NZ_AJWE01000007.1:0-80166 GCF_000281145.1 Rhizobium sp. CF142
GGGTGTCGCGATGTGCTTCGAGAAATTTTGAAACCGGTCGCGATCCTCAGATCGACCAAAAGATAAACACCAGACGAGACTTGGCGATGCAATACCTGAAAGGACCGGATGACAGTTACATTTCCATTGAGCGCAGACCGAAGTGTTGCCGAGTTGGTCGAACACTTGAGATCTTATAACCTCACTTATCCCGGAAACTGCTCCGTTTCCGTCAAAGCCTATGTCGCACACGTGTCTTCCGCTCACACATTTGCACTCGGTTCTGCCAGGACCGCTTGGTAACCGGATGCTCGGTGGGTCGGCTTTTGAGCCGAAGCGGGCAGACCGAAGGCGACGGGCTTGGCGAAAAAGTTCGGTTTCGTTATGGATTCCAATTGGCAAGCAGGCGCCGGTCTGCGGTCTCAACACGGTTGAAATCAAGTCAAGGTCCGCGCTTCCGCGGACCTAGCCTGCGTCGCTCACACTTCGCCTCGTCCCGATCTTATGGCCTCTTCCAATCTCCAAGCGAGCCGCCAGGTCGTAGTCAATATCGTCCTTGAAGGGTGGGGGATGCAGGGCCGGGTCTTCATGTCTATGACGCGGTGCCTCCGTGCCTCTCAGCAAAAGATGATAAGGATAAAGGATAGGGTTACTCGTGGCTCTTGGAAGCCACCGCACTACTTCGCCGGCCGACTAGACGAGGATGAACGGTAAAATGCTCTGTCTTCTGTCGTCCCTCGATGCGTTCGATGAGGAGACGGGCCGCCTGCAAGCCAAGCTGCTCGCCTGACTGATCAATGCTTGTCAGGCTGTTTTGCCGGAAGTCGCAGTAGATGGTGTTGTCATGCCCGACGATCGCGAGGTCGGACGGGATTGCAAGTCCCGCGTTTTGTGCCACGCTGATGACTTCAAGTGCGACGAAATCCGTCCAGCAGAAGATCGCGTCCGGACGATCAGGCGATCCCAAGATCGCCTTGGCGGCGACCTGGATCTCGCGCAGAGACTGTGAGACCCTCACCACCCGAATTTCATCGTGCAGACCAGCATTTTCCATTTCCGCCCGGTAGCCCGCCTCGCGACGCTCGATCACGGTGCCGTTTTCCGTATCAAGGCTCAGCATCAGGATCTTGCGATACCCTTGTGCGACCAGGTGACCGACCACCAGTCTGCCACTGATCTCATCGTCGTTATTGACGGTGTCAAAGCCCTTTATGTCAGGGAGGTGATGACCGATTGCGACGAGGGGTTTTTTCTGTCCAATCGTTGAAAGAAAGTCAGCGCTGGCTGTGCTGCCAACGAGGATAAGGCCGTCCATCTGCATGTCGATCATCGACTGGATGAGAGAAGCCTCGGTTGAGTGGCGGGCGATGCCTTGAACGGACTGGTAGGAGGTACGCTCCAGTGCAGCGCTGATCCCCGCGAGAATGTCGGCAAAGAATGGGTTGCGCATGTCGGGAAAAATGACGCCGATCACAAAGGTTCGGCCTCTCATCGCGCGCGCGGCCGTATTCGGCGTATAGCCGAGCTTCTCGATCGAAGCGTTGACTTTTGTGCGTAGGGCATCACTGACCCCATAGGCATTGCGGACAACTTTCGATACCGCCGCAAACGAGACATCGGCGTCCCTGGCAACGTCGAGGATCGTGATGCGCTTCTGCTTTTGTTGCTTGGTCACCTGGCGCTCCTGGGGTGGATGATCGTGCAATATCATCAGCCCGAGATTTTTCAAAAAGATTCAGTTGCAACGGCATGGAGAATGTACAACATTGCACGTACAATGTTGTACACGGCGAGGAGGCTGATATCCGTGGATCAATACGTGCATCGCAACAATGCGGGTCCGCAGTCTTCTCCGGCGTGGGATGCAAAAATGATCAGGCCGTTGTCAGACCAAGGCGTCGGCGGCCCCGGCTCTTTCGTCCAGAAAAAATTCGAGGTTGAGAGACTTTCAGGGGCAGAAACGCTGCGTATTTCTGCCCTAGGTCTCTACCGAGCATTTATCAATGGTCGCCGTGTCGGCGATGATCAGCTGACCCCCGGCTGGACCAGCTATGATCGCCGTCTTTCCTATCAGATGTACGATGTCGCCGAGCTTCTGACAGAGGGCGAAAACACCATCGAGATCTGGCTTGGAGACGGATGGCTGCGCTCGCCGCTCATGTGGACCGGCTTTGGCAAGGCAAACGTTTGGGGTGATCATATCGCAGCGATTGCTGAATTGCGCGCGCGTCCTGATGGCCATGTCATTGCCGCGACTGACGAAACTTGGCGGAGCGGGGAGATCCCGGTGCGCAAGTCGGGCATCTATTTCGGGGAGACCTACGACGCGCGGGTTGTCCCCGACGTAAGCGCCGCCGTTGTTGCCATGGTATTCGACCATTCGACACTTGTTGCGCATGAATGCGGGCCTGTGCGGGAGCTGGGCGCCTTGGCCCCTATCAAGTCGTGGGTTGACGACGAGGGGCGTACGATCTTCGACTTTGGCCAGAATGTCGGTGGCTACGTAGCCTTCACCGCCACGGGCGACGCCGGCGCGGTCATCCTCGTCGAACACGCCGAGATCCTCGATCAGCAAGGTCGCTTCTACAACGTCAACTATCGCAGCGCGGAGGCGAGGATCGAATATACGCTAGCTGGCAAGCGTGAGGAGCATTATCGCCCTTGCTTCACGTTTCAAGGCTACCGCTATGCCCGGGTGACAGTCACCGGTGCTGCCAAGCTCAACACAATTGCGTCCATCCCGATCACGTCGGTCCCCGAGCCTAAAGCCACATTCTCCTGCGCCAATGCGCTTGTGAATCGCCTGGTCGAAAACACGATCTGGTCACAAAGAGCAAACTTCATCGAGGTTCCGACCGATTGCCCGCAGCGCGACGAGCGCCTGGGATGGACCGGAGATGCCCAGGTTTTCGCTGCGACGGCCTGCTATCTTGCAGACAGTAGGGGAATTCTGACGAAGTTCGTGCGCGATATGATGGTCGACCAGGCAGACGACGGTTCGATTGCGCATGTTTCGCCCAACCCCTTGCGCCTCAAGCCGTCGCCCGAGTTCAACACTTGGACCGGTTCCACCGGGTGGGGGGACGCCATCAGCGTGATCCCCTGGACACTTTACCTTCATTACGGCGATGCCACGATCCTCGGAGAAGCTTTCGAGGCCATGACGCGCTGGAATGACTTCGTTTGGTCGATCAGCGAGGGACCGATCGTCCGCCCTCCCGCAAAATGGGACGGCCGAGGCTTCACATTCGGTGACTGGCTGCAGCCGCAAAACGACTTTCTGAAGGCCGTACCCACGATGGGCGACGATGCGGCGGCGACCATCTATCTTTATATTTCCTGCACGCAGATTGCTGAGATCGCCCGCCATATTGGCAGAGCCAAGGAAGCGGAAAAGTTCAACGAGCGCGCAAGGGCAGTCCGGGATGCCTTCCAGCAGGAATTCATCACGCCAGCGGGGCGCCTCCTCTACGACGACCAGAGTTCATATGCGCTGGCCTTCCTGCACGACCTCATCCCGAAAGAGCATATCCAGGCCGCAAAAGCCTATTTCAAAGCGGCGATCGAGCGATCGCACGGCCGGATTGGCACCGGCTTCATCGGCACCCCCGCCTTGCTACCGGCGCTGGTCAAGGTCGGCGAGCCAGCTCTGGCCGCAAGTGTTTTCCTTCAGGAGGAGGTACCCGGCTGGCTGGCGCAGGTCAAACGTGGCGCAACGACAATCTGGGAACGTTGGGATGGGATCAAGGCTGATGGATCGATTTTCGAGCCAGCAATGAACTCCTACAACCACTATGCCTACGGCGCGGTTTGCCAGTGGCTCTTCGAAGCGATCGCAGGCTTTCGTCCAGATCCGGGTGCGCCAGGATTCAGGCACATCATATTCGAGCCGACCATTGTTCCGTCCCTGTCGCCAATCGTTGCAAGCCACGATGCAGTCGTCGGCCGTGTTGAGGCCGGGTGGACTGTAAATGGAGATGCCGTTGAATACACGGTCACGGTTCCCGAACTGACGGAAGGCGCGTTGGTGATGGCAGAAACCTACACGGACATCACGGTCGATGGCGAACCGCTTTCCGACAGGACGTCCGAAGGAAAGGCGCGCTGCCGGCTCGCGCCTGGAACGCACAAGGTGACGTTCCGCATCAGCCGGACTAACGACTGATCCGCACCCGCGGGACACGAAACTCGGGAGGAATTTTATGTCTCAAACAGTCAAAACCACGCGTTATGCGATGATGGCCGCTCTTCTTGTCATGACCGCCCTCGCTACGCCGGCGAACGCCGAACAGACGACGATTACTTTCTTCACTGGCAACGATGCCGCCACCGTGGCGATCTCCGAAGGCCTCGCAAAGGACTTCGAGGCGGCAAATCCGGATGTCAAAGTCGAAGTTGAAGTCGGTCCCGGCGGTACCGAACGCGACAATCTCGTTAGGTCTCGCCTGGCTACTCAATCCATGAACGATGTGTTCTTGTACAATTCCGGTTCACAATATCAGGCTCTCAATCCGACCCAGACGCTTGTTGACCTTTCGAATGAACCCTGGCAAGCCGATATCGACCCCGCGTTTAAACAGGTCGTTACCGCCTCCGACGGATCGGTTCGCGGCGCGCCCATTCAGACTGCCATGGGCGGCGGCTTTTTCTACAATATTCCGCTCTACAAAGAGCTCGGTCTTTCGGTTCCAAAGACCTGGAACGAGTTCATGGCCAATAATGCGAAGATCAAGGCGGCTGGAAAGGTCCCCGTCGTGCAGACCTATCGCGATACCTGGACGAGCCAGATGATGGTTTTGGCCGACAACTTCAACGTTCTCGCAAACACACCGGACTTCGCATCACAATACACCGCCGGAAAGGCCAAATTTGCCTCGACGGCTTCGGCGTTGCGCAGTTTTGAAAAACTCGCTGAGCTTCACGCTGCCGGCTATCTCAACGACGACTTCGGTGCCGCTACGCTCGAGGACGGGCTAAACATGGTCGCGACGGGCGAGGGGGCACACTATCCGATGCTGAGCTTCGCCTTCGGATCGATCGGGCAAACGGATCCCGACCATCTCAACGATGTCGGTTTCTTCGCAATCCCAGGAGACGATGCCTCCAAGAACGGGCTGACGATCTGGCTCCCGAACGGCATCTATGTTTCCGCCGCGAACCCACATGTCGATATCGCAAAACGCTTCGTGGCGTTTGTTGCAAGCGTCAAAGGTTGTGAATCACAGAGCAGGGCGGCGGCGGTCACCGGGCCTTATCTGGTAAAGGGTTGCGTTCTTCCCGCCGATGTTCCGCGCGGCGTTGCGGACATGCTTCCCTATTTCAATGACCAGAGCAAGAGAGCACCTGCGCTCGAATTCCTATCGCCGGTCAAGGGGCCATCGCTGGAACAGATTACGGTCGAAGTCGGCTCAGGCACGCGGGCCGCGGCAGATGGTGCGGCTCTCTATGATGAGGACGTGCGCAAGCAGGCACAGCAACTCGGCCTACCAGGCTGGTAACAGGCGCCAGCTGATCCGGGCGCCTCCTTGCCCGGATCGGTCCCTCATCCGGAGAAACTATTATGTCCGTCAGCCCCCAAAGTCTGGCGTTGGGCAGCACCGGTTCTACCCGTAAGCCTCGCCGACGATCTGCCTATCCCATGTGGTTCTTCCTGCCGGCTGCTATCATTTACGGCTTGCTGTTTCTGGCCCCGACCTGCGCGTCGCTCTATTTCAGTTTGACACGCTGGACATTGTTTAGCGCAACGTTCATCGGATTTGACAACTTTTTGCAATTCTTCCGCGAGCCTTTTCTCATCCAGGGCCTGGTCAACACCGTCATCTACGCCACAGTGACATCCGCGGCCAAGGTCGTGCTCGGGATGTTGCTAGCTCTCCTTCTGACCAGCCAGATCATCGGCCGCGGCTATCTGCGTTCTGTGATCTTCTTCCCCGTCCTCGTCTCGACCGTCGGCGTCGGAATCACCTTCACGGTGCTGATGCATCCGACGCAGGGCATGATCAACGAAGGTCTCGCGCTGCTTGGCATCAAGGGTCCGGGTTGGCTGACGGATCCGAAACTGGCGCTGCTTTCGGTTGCTTTGGTCGACGTCTGGAAGGGCCTGGGGCTTGCCACCGTTATCTATATTGCAGGGGTCGTCTCCATCCCAAAAGATTATTTCGAGGCTGCGCGCATTGATGGGGCAACGAAAATCCAGAATTTCGTCTATGTGACACTGCCGCTTTTAAGGCCCGCCACAAACACCGTCATCGTCCTGAGTTTCATAGGCGGGCTGCGCACGTTCGACCTGATCTGGGCGATGACCAAGGGCGGGCCGGGCTTTGCCTCCGACACCATCGCGTCGGTGATCTACAAGCAATACCAGGCGGGTTTCTATGGCCTCTCTACCGCCGGCAACGTCGTGCTCTTCCTCTTGATCGGCATTCTTGTAGTACCGCTCACGATGTTTCTCAACCGCCGCGAGGGACATGAATGACCGTCATCCGCAAATATGGCTCGAGCGTTCTGGCGATCGCCCTTTCAGCGATTGTCTTTCTGGTGCCGTTCGCCTTCATCATACTGATGGCATTCAAGGACCGACGACAGGCCTCGCGTATCGACTTTTCCTGGCCGGAGGGAAACCACCTCTGGGAGAATGTCGTCGCCGTTGTGACGACACGGAACTGGATGCTGCTGGGTGCCTTTGTCAACTCGACGATCATCACCGTTGCAAGCGTCACCCTTCTGGTGATCTTCGCCGCCATGGTCGGCTTTGTCCTGCAGCGCCGAAAAACGCGGTTCAACGGCCTTATCGAATTTCTGATCCTCACCGGCCTGATGATCCCGCCGGCTGTGGTCCCGACCATCTGGTTGCTCCAGGGGCTCGGCCTGTTCGGAAAGCTGCATGGTCTCGTCTTCATCGAGGTTGCCTACGGGCTCCCATTCTCGATCCTGCTCTATCGGGCTTTCATCTCCACGATTCCGCGTGAGCTGGATGAGGCGGCGATCATCGATGGAGCTCGACCGCTTGATATTTTCTTCCGGGTGATCCTTCCACTCCTTTGGCCGGTGACGGTGACCAACATTGTCGTCCAGTCGGTTGGCATCTTCAACGATTTTACCAATCCGCTCTATTACTTGCCGGGCAACCAGAACGCGACGGTTCAGCTGACGCTCTTCAACTTTCAAAGCCAGTTCAGCACATCCTATAACTTGCTCTTCACTAACATTCTCCTGATCACCATTCCGCCGCTGATCGTCTTTCTGTTCTTCAATCGCCAGATCGTCGCGGGAATGACTTCAGGTGCCGTCAAAGGATAAACAATGGCCGGCCTTACCCTAAAAGCGCTTCGCAAGACCTACGGTGCACTTGAGGTCATCAAGGGCGTCGACCTCGACATCGATCATGGTCAGTTTGTCGTCTTCGTTGGCCCCTCGGGCTGCGGAAAATCGACGCTGCTGCGAATGATTGCCGGATTGGAAGAGATCACGGGCGGCGATCTCTATATTGGAGACAAGCTGTGCAACGGCGTGGAGCCGCGCGATCGAGGCATTGCCATGGTGTTCCAGAATTACGCACTTTACCCCCACATGACCGTCTACGACAATGTAGGCTTCGGCTTGAAACTCGCGCGCACGCCCCACACCGAGCGCGATCGCAAGATCAGGGATGCGGCCAGGACTCTGCAGATGGAACATTTGCTCGAGCGCAAGCCCAGTCAATTATCCGGCGGACAACGTCAGCGGGTTGCGATCGGCCGGGCGATTGTTCGCAAACCGGAAGTCTTCCTATTCGATGAACCGCTTTCCAACCTCGACGCTGCACTCCGGGTCGATATGCGTATGGAACTGGCCCGCCTTCATCAAGATCTCGGCGCGACCATGATTTACGTCACCCACGACCAGGTCGAGGCCATGACGCTTGCCGACAAGATCGTGGTCCTGAACGGCGGCGTGGTGCAGCAAATCGGGTCGCCGATTGAACTATATCAGCGACCAGCGAATCTATTCGTGGCGGGCTTCATCGGGTCGCCGAAAATGAACTTCATCGAGGTAACGATCGAGGCCATGGATCCACAACATGTCATCGTTGCCGGCACAGATCTCGTGTCCAGAAAAGTTCGCGCCGAGACAACGGGGCTGAAAATTGGCGACAAGCTCACCCTTGGCGTCCGCCCTCACGGGCTGACGCCGGGTTCTGGCGCTGGGATTTCTGGCAGAGTTTCCCTTATCGAGCGCCTCGGCAACGAGACGAATGTCAGCCTTACCTTACCATCCGGACGTCCCTTTCTCGCTGTACTCGAAGGCGATCACGAGCTTCAAATCAGCTCGGATTTGACAATGGATTTCGGCCGCGACCAGGGGCGCGTCTTCGATAAGGCGGGTATGGCTAGATATCCGGGCCCGTCTCTTTGATGAATTGTCGCAGCCCACTCAAAGAAGACAAAGGTCTGACATGGCCCGAAACGACAAACAGCGCATCGTCCTCGGATCAAGCCATCTTGGTCTGGACGGTGGCACGGAGCACGCATTTCGCCTGCTTGACGCCTTCGTAGCGCTTGGGGGAACAATCATCGATACGGCGGCGGTCTACTCGGATTGGATCCCCGGAGAAAAGGGACGAAGCGAACGCATCATCGGAGACTGGCTGCAGTCACGGCCGAGACCACCCGAACTCCAGATAGCGACGAAAGGTGGGCATCCCTTTCTCGATTCAATGTCGACATCCCGGCTCGATGCGAACTCGATTTTGTCCGACATAGAGGGAAGTCTGCGCAGGCTGCGCGTTGACGAGATCGATCTCTACTACCTTCATCGTGACGATGAAGGTCGACCGGTGGAGGAGATCCTGAAACCGCTCGCGGACGCTCGCAGTCAGGGCAAGATCGTCGAGGTCGGTCTGAGCAATTGGAGACCCGCGCGAATTCTGGCAGCAATCGAGTCAGACCTCATTCCGATCGCAAGCAACCAGTTGTTCGGGAACGCCCTGAGTTTTGTCGCCGGGCCGCTCGCGGATGCCTCGATCATTCGACTGGATGGAGCTGCCTACCAGCAAGCGCGCCGACATTCGCTGTCTATGATGCTGTTTTCTTCACAATGCCAGGGCTTTTTCAACCGATGGAAAACCCGGCCGGACGAAGTCCCGTCTCATTATGGCAATCCTGAATGCCTCCGGGTGGCGAAGGACATTGCTGACGTTGCTGATGGATTGGATGCCGATCCCACGACGATAGCATTGGCTTTTCTTCTAAACTTTTCACCCCTTCTGTTTCCAGTCGTCGGTCCAAAATCCTCAGAACAACTTGAGGCGACACTCCAAGCAAGCGCCGTTCACCTGGATGACCAAACCTTAACCGCCCTCCGGTCTGTCACGGGTTACGACAAATTGCTCACAAACTCAGTTTTTTGATCACGACCGGGTTCCACAATCTTGACTAGGCTGCGCCTCAACGTATTGAGAAGCAATCGAAGCCACAAAAGGGTGAGCCGGCCTCGCAGCAGAAATACACGCGGTCAAACTTAGCAGCTATCCGCTGGATGATGCGGCGCATGCTGGTATCAGACGCATCCACCTCACCCCAAAAGCGGATCTCTCCCTCCCGACCGGATTCAGCGACGGCAATCGCATTCTTCAGTTTGGCGACGTCGATTCCAACAAAAGCTTCTCTATAATCTGCCACGGCTCGTCCTCCTGTGATGAGGATCGGCTCGGCCTGTCCGAGCAACCCTCGGAAGACCAGTGTAGGGCGAACCACCTCAGCCACGAAGACGGACATACATGGTGTAATCGCGGGCACGAGGCCCCTCCGGATCCGATCATGATCTTGGAAGGTGGCTGCTCCCCGATATGATGAGATACGGGCTCTCGACTGGACGCCGGGCCCAGCATCAATGGAGAACAGCCATGACAGAGTATATCGGTCTCGACGTATCAATGAAAGAGACAGCAATTTCGATCCGTCGCGCGGGCAAGCGGATCTGGCGCGGGAAGTGCACCTCTGATCCCGCCGCAATCGCCGAACTTGTCCGCATGCGAGCGCCAAATGCGGAGCGCGTGGTGTTCGAAACAGGCCCTCTCTCGGTATGGTTCTATCATGTGCTACGTGCCGAGGGATTGCCTGCCCTTTGCGTCGATGCGCGTCACGCCAAAGCGGCGCTCGACATGGCCGCGAACAAAACCGATGCCAACGACGCCGACGGGCTCGCGCATCTGGCAGAGGTCGGCTTCTTCCGCGAAGTCCGAGTAAAGGCCTTCGACAGCATGCTTTCTCGGACATTGGTCGCGGCTCGCACGAAACTGATGCGGACGACACTGGACGTTGCGAACCAGATTCGGGGATTGATGAAAACGTTCGGCCTTATCGTTCCGTGCAGTATGGGTGGCAAGTTTGAGGTGCACGTTCGCTCCCTCCTGGCCGACAACGCCGGTCTTTCGAGGATAATCCTGCCTTTACTCGAAGCGTGGCGTAGTCTGCGCCTCCAGGCGGCTACGTTGGGGAAGCAGCTTCTCGCCGAAGCACGTAGAAACCAGCAATGTCAGTTGCTGATGTCGATCCCCGGCGTTGGCGCGATCACAGCTACTGCCTACCTAACAGCCGTCGAGGATCCCGCGAACTTTAAGCGATCGCGCTCGGTAGGCGCATGGCTGGGGTTGACGACGCGGCGCTATCAGTCAGGCGAAGTAGATTATGACGGCCATATCTCCCGACGCGGTGACGCCCATGTGCGTTCGCTTCTCTATGAAGCGGCGGTGGTGATCCTGACCCGCAGCCGGGCCGACAGCGATCTGCGTAGATGGGGTATACAACTACGCGAGAAGATTGGCTTCAAACGCTCCGCGGTCGCTGTCGCCCGCAAACTCGCCGTCATCATGCATGCGATGCTGCGCTCCGGTGAGCTCTTCAACAGCAGGGCGACAGCCACCACCTAACCCTCAAGCTCTGTAACGCTCATGGCGTGAAGAGGCGTCCCTGCCGGGACCGAGGCTGGTCCATTCCGTTAAGACCGTTGCACCGCGAGTTTGCTCGGAGCGTGCGAGACATACATTGGAAGGACTGTCCCGCGAAGCACCATAATGCGGCGACCCAATGTCGACCGCGTAGACGACCATGCTCCCGGCAAACAGCCTCTCACACCTAAAAAGACACTTGCAAATCTCGCTATTAGACGACGGTCTTACCCTAAGCTAGATGGATCAACGTCAGCTTCGATTTTCGATACAACCGCTGCGTCACTCAACAGGCCGCCATCCGCGAATGGAGTTCCAGAAATCGCATTTATGAGCCTTAGCGAAATCGTTGAGCACTTTGATGCCGGCGGGTTCAAGTGAGATGACCAGATCATGATCTCTTGTCGTTGCCGGCAATTCTGACGGGAGTGAGCCGTTTCTCGCAAAGCTCGCCCAAACCTTCCGCATCTCAATGGAAAGCTCTGTCTGCGCTGGCGAAAAGTTCGGAACCTTGCCCTGGTAAACTCCTCTCCATCCAGCAAAGATATATTGGATTTCGTGTGTATGTGAGGCCAGAAGCTTGAAGGAGACGGCGGGCAAAATACCTGGCGAGTTTGGGTCGTTGAATTCGGCGGTATAGACCGGGACGAATTTTGATGCGTCGATGTTGAAACTGCGTGGCTGGCAGATCGCCCCGTAGTCGCTGCTTACGGCGGCCAATGCTTCGTCAGCGGACCCGAAATTGTTGAGCGGATAGGTTTGTTCGATGGCTTGAGCTTTATCACCATAAGCGGCCACGAGCGATGCCTGATACTCCTTCGCCTTTACCGGGGGCTTGCCGCTGGCTTCACCAAAGAAAGCTTGAAACCAGCGATTTTCATCATGATCGGTCACACCAAGAATGGGAACCTGATTGAAATGACCTGACCGGATGGCATCATATATGCTCATCGTAAGGATCTGGCCGTCATCGATGGGCAACATCGCACAACAATCGCCGCCGAATGATCCTTGTGCTGCAAGGATTACCTCGACGGGGAGCCCCCTGAGGCAATCGGCCGTCTGAGAGGCGCAGCCAACTGCTGCTGCAAATGCTTTACCTTTTTCTTCCGCGTCAGCTAACGGGACCAGCGGAGAGAAATAGCGTGCCGGGCTTTGGAGAATTGCGCGGTGGAAAAGGCCCTTGGCGCGAGGCGAGATGAGATGAAAGAGAACATCTGTTGCGCCGGTCGATTCTCCGAAGATGGTGACATTGTTCGGATCGCCTCCGAAGTTATGAATGTTGTTGCGGACCCATTGCATCGCGAATTGCTGGTCACGCAATCCATAGTGTGTGGTTGCGCCTTGTCCATCCAGTGCGGGATGCACAAGCGCACCCAAAGCACCCAATCGATAGTTGATTGTGACAACGACAACCTTCTGTTCGCGCACGAGAGCACTTGCGTCATAACTGTCACTCATTCCCGTCGTGGCGCCGCCATGGATCCAAAACATGACTGGATGTCCCTGACCGCTGTCAGGTGCAAAGACGTTCAGATAAAGACAATCTTCATCAACGCTGGAATTCGCGAAGTCGCCCAGTTCCTTTATCTGCGCGCAGAATTTTCCATATCTCCTCGTCTCTCTGACACCTGTCCAAGGATCCGGAGCGACCGGGTTTCTCCACCTCAGCTCTCCGACGGGTGGTTTCGCGTAAGGAATTCCGAGAAATTTCTCTATGCCATCCTGGTGCAAACCACCGACCAAACCCGCTTCGCTTTTCACAATAGGGGCATCCTGCGCGAGAAGCGGCACAGACAGGGCAAGAAGAGTAATCGCAGCTGTAGCGAACACAAAAAATGCAACTAAAGGATCGGGGAGGCTCCACGTCTTTCCAGCCGCAAGTTCCGGATCAAAGACAGGGCATATGGACGATCGTGAAAACATAAAAGCATCCTTTTAGTGGGGGGACTGACGATTTACGGCATGCCTTTAAATCGGCCACTATCCTCCCCAAAAAGCCAAGGTTGACGTTGCCGATGGAAGCGCTCAAATTCCGAAATCCGAGCCGTTTCCGTGTTGAGAATGACATCCATCTCATCCCAGCCGTTGGCGTAAGCTTTCAGAGCTGCGTCCGTCAGATCAAATTCGCAGAGTTCTTGCCCATCAATCGAGATCCGGCGGGTTAACAGATCGATCTTGAAAACGCGCCCGCTGTCGGCATGGACGGCTAGCCTTGCCAGGGTCTCTGAGTCCGTTCGAATGAGCAGCATGCCGTTCTTCGGGGCGTTGCCAGCAAAGATATCGCCAAAATCAGTCCCGATGATTACGCGAATGCCGTAATCCACCAACGCCCACACGGCCTGTTCCCGCGAGGAACCGCAGCCGAAAGCCGGGCCTGCGATGATGATCCTCGAACCTTCATAGCCTTCCCTGTTCAATGGAAAATCAGGGTTGATCGTGCCATCCTGGTGAAAGCGACGATCATGGAACAGACATTCGCCCATACCGTCACGGTCGATTTTCAGCAGATAGCGTGCAGGAAAAATGATATCCGTGTCGATATTTGCGTCAGAGAGGACGACTGCACGCGAATGGACCTGTACGAGTGGCTCGATCATTCGAGGATCTCCTTCAGTTTGCGCGGATCGGTCAGATGACCTGACACAGCTGCTGCAGCCGCCAAGGCCGGCGAGACGAGATGGGTTCGACCGCCCCGACCCTGACGGCCTTCGAAATTGCGGTTGGAGGTTGAGGCACAGCGTTGTCCTGGCTGAATGGTATCGCCATTCATCGCGACACACATCGAACAGCCGGCGTCTCGCCACTCGAAGCCGGCCTCCAGAAATACCCTATCGAGGCCGGCGTCTTCAGCCGCCTTCTTCACTGTGCCCGAACCAGGAACGACAATTGCACGGACATTTTCGTGAACGTGGCGGCCTCTAAGGATTTCGGCTGCGGCTGCGAGATCCTCCAGCCTGCCGTTGGTACAAGAGCCGATGAACACGACGTCGATTGGCGTGCCCTCCAATGTCTGACCAGGGTGCAGACCCATGTAATCCAGGGCTCGCGCCATTCGGGCCTTGCGTTTCGGTTCCGTCAGCGTTTCCGGGTCGGGAATTGCAGCGTCAATGGCGATCGCCTCTTCGGGCGACGTACCCCAGGTCACATGCGGCGCAATGCGACTGATATCCAACACGACGGCCCGGTCATATTCGGCGCCCTCGTCGCTGGGCAATGTTTTCCAGTAGGCAAGGGCCTTTGCCCACATGTCTCCGGTCGGCGCCATAGGCCGGCCCCTGATCCAGTCGAATGTTGTCTGATCGGGAGAGACAAGCGCAATGCGGGCACCGGCTTCGATGGCCATGTTGCAAAGCGTCATTCGCGCCTCCATCGAGAAGCGGCGGATCGCCTGACCGGTGTATTCGATCGCATGTCCGGCTGCGCCATTTGCGCCGACTTTGGCAATGAAAGCGAGCGCGACATCCTTTGCAGATACGCCCGACTCCGGCTCGCCTTCGAGCCTCACTTCCAACGTGCGGGCCTTTTGTTGAACCAGAACCTGCGTCGCCAAAACGATTCCGCATTCGGAAGCGCCGATGCCGAAGGCAAGCGCACCAAATGCGCCATGGGTCGATGTGTGGCTGTCACCGCAGACCAGCGTTATTCCGGGAAGCGTAAAGCCCTGATCAGGTCCGACCACATGCACGATACCCTGACGAACATCGTCAAGCGGGATGTACGGGATGCCATGCCGATCGACGTTTTCGGCCAGCCGGGCGGTCTGCGCCCGTGCTTGCGGATCCGCGATCAATTGATCGCGGTGTCGGGTGGGAACGGCGTGGTCGGGCGTGGCGAGGTTTGCCGCGGACCGATGTGGCGATATCCCGCGCCGTTCCAGCGCTATGAAGGACTGTGGCGTTGACACTTCATGCAGAAGATGTCGGTCGATATAGAGGATAGAGGCACCATCTTCGCGTTCGCGCACGACGTGAGTGTTCCAGAGCTTTTCGTAAAGAGTGAGCGGCCGTCCGGGGAGGGGAGTGGTCATTGCTCCGCCCACTCTTTATCGAAGGCCCAGACGTCTTCGAACCCCATCAGCCTGTTCATGTCAGAAAATGAATAAAGGTCGATATGCGAAGAGGTATGGCCGTTTCTTAAGAGGTCGCCATAGGCAATCTCGAGCGATCGGGCCGCAGAAAGGAAGCCGACAGCCGGATGCAGGGCAATGGCGTAGCCCAGTTCGGCGAGGCGATCGGCCGCTACCAATGGCGTGCGTCCGCCGTTGACGATATTGGCCAGCAGGGGGGTCTTGATCTCGGCGGCGGCGAGCTCCAACTCCTCTTCCGTTTCGGGAGACTCAATAAAGATGACATCCGCACCGACCTCGGCATAGGCCTTGCCACGGCGGATCGCCTCGTCGAAGCCGAGTGAGGTGCGGCTGTCGGTCCGTGCGATAATTTGCAGATCGTCGGATTTGCGCGTTTTCAGCGCCACCTCGATTTTTCGCTGCATGTCCGATGCCGGAATCACGCGACGAAACGGCGTATGCCCGCATTTCTTCGGAAACTCCTGATCTTCCAGTTGGATGGCCGAGACGCCCACGTCCTCATAGCCGAGGACGGTTTCCCGCACGTTGAGAAGCCCGCCATATCCAGTGTCGGCATCGGCGATGATCGGGGTCTTTGTCCGTTTGCAGATCTGGCCGACACGCTCGACCATATCGCGATAGGTCGCGATCCCAGCGTCGGGAATGCCGAGATAGGAGGCAACAGTGCCATATCCCGTTACGTAGAGAGCACGGAAACCCATGCGATCGGCCATCAGGGCCGAGATCAGATCGAAAACGCCTGGAGCAACAATGAAGTCCTTATTGGCCAGTGCTTGTTTTAGTTCCGGGGTAGCCATCTATTTTCCATTCGTGGAAGAAGTTCGCGAAATCGATGTGGCCTCCGCCTGGAAGCTGGCATCGACGATAAAGTCTTGTCGCCGTCGAAGCTGGATGTCCCGACGATCTACGGCGACGGAGTGTTTCACGCGTGCCTGGCGGAAAGGCGAATGTCAGACGGCGATCTCGTTGAAGCGACCATAGCGGCCATCACAGTAGAGCAGTGGATCGTTGCTGCAGTTTCCGATCGCATGCACGACATTGGCCACGAAGATCGTATGCGTGCCGTAATCCAAGGACGTTTCGATCGTACAAAAAAGGGTCGCCTGCGTTTCTGCAAGCCAGGGCAGCCCGTCAGTCGTCTCGCCTGTTCCGGCAAGGCGGTTCCAATTGCCGTGGAGAAAGCGTTCCGCGCTTGCCGCCGTTGCAATCGCACGGCCGATAACATGGCTCCTCGACGGCATGATCCCGAGCGAAAATGCACCACGCGCCTTCAAAGCGGGATAGGCAGATGCGGACCTGTTGACGCATACTAAGAGGGAGGGTGGATCCATGGAGACCGACGTCGCGGCCGTTGCCAGCATGGAATGTCGGCCGCCCTCGTATTCTGTGGCGATAAGGGCGACGGCGGATCCAAAGCTTCTCCAGAGGTTGCGGAAAACACTTGCGTCCGCAAGCACCACCTCCGGCGTCAGGTCATTCGGTTTCAAGTCGGCTTTCAATACGATTCTCCCCAAGTGTTCGACCGGCCTGAACAAAGGCCGCCAGATACCGCGCCGGGTTCATGCCGTCCGGCGTTGTCATGATGTTTTCAATCAGTGCGTGGCGTCCGCGCGTATCGTTGCGCTGCCTCGGTGTGCCGATGGCGAGGATGCGCCCACCGGCCCTTCTCTTTACGTGCGGTCCGCGCGATGACGTTCGCTTACGGATCTGGCCTCTTGGCCGGGCCAGAAAGGTCCGGCCCAAGGGTGCTGCCATTCCATCAGTCCCAGAGCGTACACTCCAGGTTGATGAGACCGCTGGCTTTGTCGTCCTAACCGGCTTTCGCCATTTGGAAGGGCGAGGCAGGGCGGACGAGGCCGAGATGTTCACGCAGCGTCGAACCCTCGTACTCCCGTCGGAATAGTCCTCGCTCCATCAGGATCGGCACCACCTCGTCGACGAACCGCTCAAGTGGCTGCGGCAGATAGGGATTGAGGATCGCAAAGCCGTCCGCCGCCCCGCTGCGGAACCATGATTCTAGATCGTCGGCGATTTCTTCGGCAGTTCCAAGCAGCAGCCGGTGACCCGAACTCATGGCGCCGATATCGCGTAGCTGCCGCAAGGTGAGCTTCTCGCGCTTGACGAGGGAGATAAGCTGGCGCGCATGCCCGACCGAGCCAGTTGAAACGAGTTCCAGTTCCGGCAGCGGTTCGTCGAGCGGCAGATGGCTGAGATCGTAGCCGATACGGTCGATCAATGTGCGCATTGCCGCCGTTGGGTCCGTCAGTTCACCAAGCTTGCTGACGATCGACAGCGCCTCTTCGTGCGTCGAGCCGACAATCGGGCAGACGCCGCACATGATGCGTATCGCGTCACGAGGGCGTCCGGCAGCTTCTGCCGCATCGCGCAGTTTTCGCCCATATTCCAGCGCCTCCTCCTGCGTCTGCTGCGCGGTAAAGACAACTTCCGCTGTCGCACCGGCAAACGCGATCCCGCGAGGGGATGCGCCAGCCTGGAACGTGACCGGATATCCCTGCGGTGGACGGACCATGTTGAGAGGTCCACGAACTGAGTAGAACTTGCCCTTGAAATTGATGTCGTGCATTTTTCCGGTGTCGACGTAAACGCCCGACCCCTTATCGCCAACAACTGCGTCTTCCTCGACGCTGTCCCAGAGCTGGTGCACGACCTCGACATATTCCTCGGCCATGTCATAGCGGCTGGCATGATCGGGATGCGGCTCCTGTCCGAAATTCTCGGCCGAACCATTGTCGGTGCTGGTCACCACATTCCAGCCGACCCGGCCCTTGCTTATGTGGTCGGCCGAGCCGAGGAGGCGTGCAATATTGTAGGGTTGCGAATAGGTAGTCGAAACAGTAGCGACAAGGCCAATGCGCGACGTGGTCATGGCAAGCGCCGAGAGCATGGTCAACGGCTCAAGGCGGACGATAAAGGTCGGTGCCAGGGTGCGGGTCGTTGCCACGGCGTCGGCAAAGAAGGCGAAGTCCATTTTTCCGCGCTCGGCGGCATGGACGGTTTTCTGGATATGTTCGAAATTCATGGAGCCGAACTCGGCGTCGAACATGCGCCATCCGCCGACGTGGCTTCCTGCGCCGCTGACGAGGGTTCCCAGATGCATCATTTTTCTACTCATCAATCTTCCACTCCTTGAGAGCCAACGACGACAGGGCTTACGACCCGGTCGGCATCCAGCAATATCGGGCATCGGTCGGCGCTTGGCGGCGCCGTTCGGGTTCAACTCAGCCCTGAGCCTCCATTGGCAACGAGCGCGCAAGAAACGACCGTGTAACGGGATGCTTGGGTCTCGAAAGAACGTCGATGGCGGCACCGTGCTCGATGATCTCGCCATCCGCCATGATGGCAACCGTATCGGCAATGTCCCGCGCAAATTGGACCTCGTGGGTGACGATAATCATCGTCATCCCGGTCGATGCGAGATCCCTGATCGCATCCAGCACCTCATGGGTCAGATGCGGGTCAAGCGCCGAGGTAGGCTCGTCGAAGAGCATTACCTTGGGGCGCATGGCCAAAGCGCGCGCAATGGCGACGCGCTGCTGTTGTCCGCCCGACAAATGGCGTGGGTACGCATTCACTTTGTGGTCTAGCCCAACTTGCTTCAGCAGAACATGGGCGTGCTCGACCGCAGCCTCGCGGCTTTCGCGGCGAACCCGGACCGGAGCGTCGATAATGTTTTCCAGCACCGACATATGAGGGAAAAGGTTGAAGTTCTGGAATACCATACCGATGTCGGCGCGCTGACGTGCGACGTCACGCTCTCTCATACGCACGAACCCGTCCTTCTGGGGTTTGCAGCCGATCGGCACGTCGTCGACGTAGACGACGCCCCTGTCGGCCAATTCGATCGCATTGATGCAGCGTAACAGCGTGCTCTTTCCGGCGCCGGACGGGCCCAGCAGACAGGTGATCTCGCCATTCGATATCTGCAGGTCGACACCTTTCAAAACGACATTCTTCCCGCGGGATTTCCAGATTTTTTCCAAACGCACAAACGGCTTGACCTGTGGATCGGGTTCCGGGCGGCTGTGAAGTGGATTTGCTACCGTCATGTCAGTGCCCTCCAACAGGTTGACGCCAGCCACGCGAATAATGCCGCTCGACGAAGTATTGGAAAATCGAGAGTATGCTGACCAGGAAAAGGTACCAAAGTGCCGCCACTATCAGCATCGGCACCGTCTGGAAGGTGCGAGCATAGATCACTTCGACCGAGTGCATCAGTTCGTAAAGGGCGACAGTGCTGGCAAGCGAGGTGAATTTGAGCGTACCGATCAGCTGATTGCCGGTTGGTGGGATGATTGCTTTCATGGCCTGGGGCAAAACGACCTTGAAGAAGGTCTGAGTCGGGCGATGGCCAAGCGCCTTGGAAGCCTCACTCTGGCCTGGATCGACCGAAAGAAGACCTGCCCTGACGATTTCAGCCATATATGCGGCTTCGTTCAGACCGAGCCCGAGCATGGCGGCGGTAAACGAGGAAATCGCAATCGTTGAGGAAATCTCGAAGAATTTCGGTCCTCCAAATGGGATCCCCAACGCGATTTCGGGAAACAGCGTGGCGAGATTGTACCAGAAGACCAGCTGGATCAGCACCGGGGTTCCGCGGAAGAACCATACGAAGGAATGGGCAACGAAACCGAGAAGCGGGTCACCGGACATGCGCATCACGGCAATGACGATGCCCACAGCCGACCCGATTAGCATGACCAATACGGTCAATTGCAACGTCATCAGAACTCCGCTCAGCACGGACGAATCGAGCAAGTATTCGCCGACCACGTCCCATTCGAAGCCGGGGTTTGTCAGGATCTGATACACAATCCAGGCAACGATCAGGACGATTAGGATTGAACCAAACCAACGCCCCATTCGAGGTGGCGCAATAATAAGCGCCGCATCCGTATGCCCAGGCGTAACCGCCGCATCCATGTCCCGAGATAGTGCCACTGTCATTTTTTATCCATTTGAGTTGATTCCCCTCTCGTGCGGCTGCACGATGAAATTCCGATCTACGTCGTTGCCTGATGGACCATTCTCGTCAGCCGTGTCGGCGGCTTGAAATGACGTTTCTGATATTTCTATCTCATATTGTCCGTACTTTTGCAACTGGGTAAAATTCGCGCCGATTTTTGGCTTTGATTGCACCACACATTTTTGCCTTCGCCGCGAAAACGCTTTCTAATGCGTTGTTATATAGGAATATTTGTTTGATTTCAGGGTGATGAATCTGAAGGCGCCTAACTATTTCAACTTTCAAGCTCGATCATTCCAAGGGCAAGGAAGGACTATGAGTTCGCGTAATTCCATGAAAGTTGGTGCCTTCTCATATTTTTGTATGGACAACTTTTACCGTTCAAAATATTCGTTGCATTCAAGATAAACGGAAGGGAACTCAGTGAATGGCGATGGAGATGAGTGGTACCGAGCGCATTCTTGCCTCGAACGATAAGGTTTGGGCCGCCCTGAACGATCCGGAAATCCTCAGCGCATGCATTCCGGGGTGCGAGAGCGTGGAACTGATTTCTCCGACCGAAATGACGGCGAAAGTCACAATCAGTATCGGCCCGATCAAGGCGCGTTTCGGCGGTGCGATCAAGCTCGATAAAATAGTCGCCCCGAAATCATACACCATCGTCGGCGAGGGCAAGAGCGGCATCGCCGGATTTGCGAAAGGCGGGGCAGATGTTGCCCTCGAGCCCGAGAGTGATGGCGTGACCGTACTAACTTATAGTGTCAGAGCGGATGTCGGCGGAAAAATCGCGCAGTTGGGCAGCCGCATGCTCATGTCGACGGCGCACAAGCTCGCTGGTCAATTTTTCGCAAAGTTCAATGAGACGGTAAGCGAAGCTTAGCGGAATTGACGCTCCCCGGGTGCTTTGCGGGCGGCGCGGCCTGAACTGAAGTTTTGAGCATCTGTAATGAACGGTTCATTCTGTTGGGCACCGCGCATCTGCGCCATGGGCCTTTGACATTCGCAGCAGTCTCTGCCGTCGGTTCCGCCGGCATTTGGGGGCGACGGCCTGGCAGTGTCGCCACGGCTGCAAGGTTGAAGTTTTGCGGGAGCATTTTGATGGCCATATCTGAACCTCTCGACCCACTTCTAACTGCCGAAAGCTGGAAAAAGCACGGCCGCGATTTGGCAATCGCTACGGTGATCGAAACCTGGGGCTCTGCACCCCGCCGGGCCGGCAGTCACCTCATTATCGACAGCGATGCAAATTTCGACGGCTCGGTTTCAGGCGGATGTGTCGAAGCTGCGGTCATTACCGAGGCGCTCGAAGTCATCGCCTCTGGCCAGCCGCGCATACTCGAATTCAGCGTGGCGAACGAAACTGCCTGGCGCGTCGGCCTTTCGTGTGGTGGACGGATTCGTGTCTACGTCGAGAGGCTCTGTTAATGCAGGTGGCATTGCTAGAAGCATTGAACGTGGCAAGACGTGCTCGCCGGGTGGCCGTCGCGATCACCTATCTCGCCGACGGAAGATCGGAACTCGTCGTCGAAGGTCAGTCGATAGCGGTCCAGCTGGACGAGCTTGTTTCCACAGCGATCCGCAGCGGCAAGGCCGCAATCGTTGACGTTGGTGGAGAGCCTGTTTTCCTCAATGTCCATCTCCCGCCGCCACGAATCGTGGTGATCGGTGCGGTGCACATCAGTCAGGCACTTGCGCAAATGGCCCCCATCGCCGGTTATGATTTGACAATCATCGATCCGCGTACGGCCTATGCGACGGCGGAGCGATTTCCGGGCGTGGATCTTGTCCCTGACTGGCCAGAGGATGCCCTAAGAGACAGGCCGCTTGATGCCTATACGGCACTGGCCGCACTCACCCATGACCCGAAGATCGACGATCTTGCCCTGTCGGAGGCGCTGAAGGCTGGCTGCTTTTATGTCGGTGCGCTGGGCAGCCGGAAGACCCATGTCAAGCGGATCGAAAGGCTGCGGGCCATGGGCCGCACGGCCGAAGAGATCGACCGCATCGCAGCCCCGATCGGCATTGATATCCGCGCGGCCAATCCGGCGGAAATTGCGCTAGCGACATTGGCCGAGATCGTTCAGGCTTTTCGTCGACGCGCGCTCGACGCCGGGGGGGATTGATGCGTTACGGCGATTTTCCGATCGCAGAAGCCGAAGGTATCGTCCTTGCCCATGCGATTCAGCTGGCAGAAACACGCCTGTCCAAGGGTAAGGTCTTGTCGCGCGCCGATCTTGCTCTGCTGGCCGGGATTGGCCTTTCCAGGATCACCGGTGTCAGGCTCGATATCGACGATGTGATCGAGGATGCCGCGGCGGCGGCGATCGCTCATGCAATAGCGCCCGACAACCTGCGTTTCTCCGAACCGACCACCGGCAGGGTCAACATCTATTCGCGCGTCAACGGCTTGTTCGTCGTCGACAAGGCAGTTGTGGATACACTCAATCGGATCGACAGCGCTATCACGCTCGCCTGCCTCTCCGATCACGTCGCAGTGCGAGCGGGGGAGATAGTGGCGACAATCAAGATCATTCCGCTCGCCGTGCCAGGCAGGGCAGTGGGGGCCGCCGTGAGATTGCTCGCCGGTTTGACGGCTTTCGCAGTCAAGGCCTTTCGCGCCCATGCGGTAACGCTGATTGCAACCGAGCTTCCGTCGCTCAAGGCATCGGTCATGGACAAAACGACCAGATCGTTGGCGCAGCGGCTAGCAATGTCCGGCAGTTGTTTACTGCAGGAAATCAGGATCCCGCATCAAACGGAGGCGCTTGCTCAAGCCCTTCGAGGGCTTGATTTGGCGGGACGCGAGAAACCGGTGATGGTTGTCGTCTTCGGCGCCTCCGCGGTTGCCGATTCTGAGGATGTCATACCGGCTGCGATCCGGGCTGCAGGTGGCGTCGTGGAGCGGGTTGGCATGCCAGTCGATCCGGGCAACCTTATGGTGCTTGGCAGCATTGGTGGCGTCGCGGTCATTGGCGCCCCGGGCTGTGCACGTTCACCGAAGGAGAATGGCTTTGACTGGATCCTTCATCGGCTGATGGCGGGTGAGCGGCCGACATCCCTGGGCGTTAGCGGTATGGGTGTCGGCGGGCTTTTGATGGAAATACCGACACGGCGGAAGCGTGGTGACGGATTTGGAGCCGTTTTGGCGGTCGGCGGGATTCTTCTGGCGGCCGGCCAGGCACGCAGGATGGGAAAGGATGGACCGCACAAGCTTCTCGCCGAGTTCGACGGTAAATCACTGGTTCGTCATTGCGCTGAACGCTTGTTGGCTGCAGACGTTTCGCCTGCGGTGGTCGTTACAGGTTACCGCCGCAATGAGATCGAAGCCGCGCTATCCGGTCTCGGTCTCGACTGTCGGTTCAACCCGGATTACGCGATGGGCATGTCGACATCTTTGATTGTCGGTATGTCTTCTCCAGGACTTCTTGGATGCGATGGCATTCTTGTCACGCTGGCGGACATGCCAGGCATCACGACTGCACACCTCAACAGATTGATCTCAGCCTTCAAAGAATGCGGCGGCAGGGCAGTGGTTCGCGCCGTTTCTGAAGGCAAACGAGGTAATCCGGTGATTCTGCCGCGCGCTGCCTTCAACGCCGTATTGCGGCTGGAGGGCGATATCGGTGCGCGTTCGATTGTTGAAAATTCCGGTCTCGCCGTCATCGACGTCGAAATCGGCCCTGCGGCCCACCTTGATGTCGATACGCCGGAAGCCGTCATCGCCGCGGGTGGCAGGTTGCGCAACTGACCGCCGGCAAGATGCAATCGCGGGGTCGTTTCTAGCCTGTGACTGTCGAATAAGAGTGGATGGGAGCTCGTTTATCAAGATCGTTCAGCAGATGATATTGACCAAACAAATTCAAAATAAATATTTACAATGTCCGTACATCTTGGTAGCGTTTAGTCACCAGCCCCGCAGACCTCGGAGACATCCGGTAGGTCTTCGCTCTTTTGAAAAAGGAGAATTTGTATGCCGGTCGGTGATTCTGAACTTTTGGATATGTTTGAACACGTATTGAAGATGTCACGCGTGGATGAGACGCAGGGAGTTGCTGTCCTGAAAAGCATCAACTCAAACCCTCGTCTCGTTTGGGCTGCGATGACGGCCGCCGAGCGCCTCGGCGCCAAGGTCTTCGGTCTTGATCTGCCAGCCACAAACAATCTGCGCCAAATCGGCTTTGATCCGACGGGCTATGTCGGTGAGACGTCTTTGACCGGACATTGGGCAGCAAAGAAAGCTCTCGAGGCCGCAGACCTCATTATCGACACCGTGCTTCTCCTTCATTCGCCCGAGCAGAACCAGCTTCTGGCCGAAGGTAAGCGAATGCTTCTGGTGATCGAGCCGCCGGAAATCCTGGCGCGCCTGCTGCCGACCGAAGATGACAAGCGTCGGGTTCTGGCGGGCTGCAAGCAGCTGGAGGCAGCGAAGAAGATAGAGGTCTTTTCGAAGGCTGGGACAGAAATGTCCGCCTTGCTCGGCGAATATCCGGTCATTCCGGAGTACGGGTTCTCGGAGGAGCCGGGCCGCTGGGACCATTGGGGCAGCGGCTTCTTGTTCACCTGGTCGAATGAGGGTAGCACCAACGGGAAAATCGTCATCGACACAGGTGACATTCTCTATCCGTTCAAAACCTACGCGCAGTCTCCGATCGCGCTCGACGTGAAGGATGGCAGGATCGTCAAGTTCTCGGGCGGTTTCGATGCCGAGCACCTGGAGAGCTACATGACTTCCTTCAACGATCCGGAAGTTTTCGCAATTTCGCATATGGGTTGGGGGCTGCAGCCGCGCGCCAAGTGGAGTGCCCAGCTTCTGTATGATCGTTTCGAGTCCGTCGGTATGGACGGGCGCTCTTTCTATGGGAACTTCCTGTTTTCAACCGGCCCGAATACCGAAGCTGGAGGTACGCGCAATACCGCCTGCCACATGGACATCCCACTGCGCCGATGCAGCGTGCTGCTCGATGGAGAAGCCGTTGTCAGGGATGGTGATGTCGTCGCTGAAGATCAGATCGCGCCCGCTCTGATGCGTGCCGCTGCTGAATGAGCATCGAGCAGAGTCAGTGATATGAATGTTCAAAACCCTGAGGTTCTGGACCTCAACTACAGCTCGACCGGCTTCAATACGAGGCTCGGTTACGGAAAAAAACCGGCGCTGTTGCTGATCGATCTCGCGGAAGCTTACTTCCGCGAGGGCACGCCACTCTATCATCCCCGCTTCCGGTCTGCTCTGGAGTCATGCGTCCGCCTCCAGGAGGAAGCTCACGCCAATGGAATCCCAGTCGTTCTTACGCGCGTCGAGCTTAGCAGGAGCGGTGTCGATTGCGGTATATTCTTCAAGAAAAGCACCATTCCATTGCTTTGCTTCGAAGAAGGCAATCCGCTCGGCGATTTCAACCCTCTGGTGAAAGTTGCTGAAAAGGACATCGTGGTGACTAAGCGTTACCCGAGTTCGTTCTTTGCGACACCGCTCGGACCGATGTTAACCTCGATGGGAATTGATACGGTGATCATGGGTGGTGTCTCGACCAGCGGCTGCGTTCGTGCATCTGCAGTCGATACCTGCCAGTGGGGATTCCGTCCGATCGTCGTCAGGGAAGCGTGTGGCGACCGTCACCAAAGTCCTCATGAAGCCAACCTCTTCGATATCAATGCAAAATACGGCGACGTCGTGACCGAAGCCGATGCCATGAATTACATGGCGACTGTCGGCAAGAGAGCCTGACGCCAATTCCACGGGGCAGAAAGTCATCAGCATGTCATCAAAACCGAGAATTGCCGTTATCGGCGCAGGCCTGGGCGGCTTGACCGCCGCTATCCTGTTGCAGCGCGCTGGCTATGAACCGGTCGTCTACGAGCAGGCATCCCATATCAGCCGGATCGGTGCCGGCATCAACCTGTGGCCTAACTCCACCCGCATTCTCAAGGCGCTTGGATTCGAAAACGAACTCCAGAAGATCGGAACGACACCGGAGAAATGGCTTAATTGCGAGTGGGATACTGGACGCGTCTACTTCCGGCAACCGGCTGAAGAATGGCTTGAACATTACGGCGCGCCCCACCTGATTTTGCATCGCGGCGACCTCCAACAATACATGATCAATGCGCTGAAGCCGGGTACGATCCTGTATTCCAAGAGCCTGTCCGGGCTTGCGGAAAAGGCAGACAGGATCCAGATGACGTTCCGTGACGGTACCACTGAGGAGGCTGATATCGTAATTGGCGCTGACGGTATCAATTCGGTTGTGCGTGAAACCCTGCTTGGACCGGAGCCGCCGAAGTACACTGGCAATGTCGCCTATCGCGGCGTGTTTCCGTCCAGCCTTCTGGGTGACTACAAGCTTCGTTCGGACGCGGGCAAATACTGGTCTGACGACCGCCATCCGGCGCAGGAAGATCGCCATTTCATCTTCTACTATCTCACCAATGCCAAGGACGAGATCTATTTCGTGACGGGTTCTCCTGATCCGAACTGGAATGGCGGTGCCAATCCGGTCGATGTGGAGATGAGCGAGATCAAGGAGTGCTACAGGGGCTTCCACGAAGATGTCCAGCGGATTATCGACGCTTGCCCGAAGGCCACGAAATGGCCGCTCCTGACACGCGATCCGCTGCCGCTGTGGAGCCGCGGGCGCATCGTGCTCCTCGGCGATGCCTGCCATCCAATGAAGCCGCATATGGGGCAGGGCGCCGGCATGGCGATCGAAGATGCCGTCATTCTGGTACGCTGTATCGCCGCGGCGGAGAATGACTATGCGGGCGCATTTGAGCTCTACAAGGCGAACCGGATCGACCGAGCGACAAGGGTCCAGACAATCTCGAACATCAATATCTGGCTCCGATATCCGACCGATCCCACCTGGTGCTTCGGTTATGACGCGATGTCTATCCCCCTTCAATCCGTGAATGGGCGGTCGTTCGCGACAAAGACCTATGCGGAACTAGAGCTGGCCGTATGAGGCAGGAACATATTCGGACATGACGAACCAGCTCTACCGGACCGGGCCGATTTTCCTGCAATATGGCGGGCATCTTCCCGACGCCTATCTGTCCTACAAGACGTTTGGTACGTTGAATGCCGCAAAGGACAATGTCGTCTTGTTCCCGACATGGTGTGCAGGGACCCATCGTGATGTCGAGTGGATCATTGGTCCAGGAAGGGCACTGGATCCGGCGCGGCAGTTTATCGTGGCGATCGACATGTTCGGCAACGGCATGTCGTCGTCGCCGAGCAATACACCTGCGCCTTTCGATCGAACCCGTTTTCCACGGGTCAGCATTCTGGACAATGTCACGCAACAGCGGCGTTTGTTGCGTGAGATCTTCGGCATTGAGCGCATCAAGCTGGTCGTCGGACGGTCGATGGGCGCGCAGATCGCCTTTCAGTGGGGTTCATACTTCGCAGATGAGGTGGAGTGCATTTTGCCGATGTGCGGCTCGGCTCGAACCTCGCCTCATAATTATATATTCCTGGCGACGATGAAGATGGCCGTGAAAAGTTCGCCGGACTGGCTGAGCGGCGATTATCAGGGCAATGCGCTGGGCTCGCTCCAGCAGTTCTGGCTGAATGCCGATGCCTGGGGCTTTTCTCAGGCATATTATCGACAAGGCCTTCATTTGACAGAAAAGTACCAGAAAACGCAGGATTATCTGGATCGTCCTCTTCCCGAAAAGTGGGTCGATGCAAATGATCTTCTGGCACAGTTTGCGACCTGGGAAGTGGCCGACATCAGTGACAATGATAAGTTCAACAAGGACTTTCCGGCCGCGCTTCGCGCGATCACTGCCAAGGCCATCGTCATGCCGTCGCGCACGGACATGTATTTTCCTCCCGAAGACAGTGAGATTGAAGTCAGATCGATGCCAGACGCGGAACTGCGAGTCATTCCCTCGATCTGGGGGCACCGAGCATCTTCGCCAGGCAGCGATCCGTGCGATATACAGTTCTTCGAGAAAGCGATCACGGATCTGCTGGAAGCCAGAATGGACGTAAAGAATGAAGCCGCCACCGTTTGAATACCGAGCGCCGGAGCATTTGGATGAGGTTCTGGCGCTTTTGTCAGAGTACGGTCCTGACGCCCGTCTGCTTGCGGGTGGGCAAAGCCTCATTCCGCTGCTGAACCTGCGGATGGCTCAGTATGACCTGATCATCGACCTTAACCGTTGCGTGGAATTGAAGCAGATCACGTCTACGGACGACGGGTTGTCGTTTGGCGCCATGGTTCGCCAAAGCGATGCCATCGTCTCTCCGTTGACGACAGAGCTTTGTCCTTTGGTCGCGAAAGCCCTGGAGAGAGCGGGGCCGATCGCGGTCCGCAATCGGGCGACCGTCGGCGGCACACTTGCGCATGCCGATCGTTCCGCAGAATTGCCCGGAGTGGCGATGGCTCTGGAGGCGACATTGGTTATCTCCGCAAGCAGTGGTTCACGAGAAATCCCCGCCAGTGAATTCTTTGTTGGCGACATGACCACGGTCATCGAACCGGAGGAGCTTCTGATATCGGTCAAGTTTCCGTCCATCCCGAAAGGCGCCTATACCGCTTTCCATGAGACTGGGGTTCGCCGCGAAGGTGTGGCAATCGTCGGTCTTGCGGCAATGATCGAGTTCGACGAGGCGGGATCCGTTCGTGACTCGCGTCTGGCTCTGACCGGGGTCGAGCCTACTCCCGTTCGGCTCCACGGCCTCGAGGAAGCAATCCGCGGTGAACGCCTTTCACCGGGTTTTGTGGCCGAGGTAAGCGAGCAAGCCTCCGGGGTGATCGAGCCTCACGACGACGGCTTTTTTTCGGCCGACTATCGGCGGCGCGTAGCAGCCTCCCTTGTTAAGCGCGCGCTGCATGGCGCCAATGCCAAAGAAGGGGCAGAAGCGTGAGCCATTCGACGCACTCCATCACGGTCACAGTCAACGGCGCAAAATACAGCGAAGAGGTCGCCGGGCGCTATCTGCTTGCGGACTTTCTGCGCCATAATCTGCGGTTGACGGGCACGCATGTCGGGTGCGCACATGGCGCATGCGGGGCCTGCACCATCATGGTGGACGGCAGTCCGATGCGCAGTTGCCTGATGCTGGCCGTTCAGGCGGACGGAGCTGAAATCCGTACGGTCGAGGGACTAGCGGACGAGGACAAGCTCACATCACTGCAGGAAGAATTCCGGCGACATCACGCCCTTCAATGTGGCTTCTGTACTCCGGGCATGCTGATTTCCGCAACTGCGCTTTTGCAGGAAAACCCGAACCCGACCGAAGAACAGATCCGCCAATATATGGCAGGCAATCTCTGTCGCTGCACCGGTTATGCCGGCATTGTCGCCGCGATCGAGGCTGCGGCGCGAGAACTTGCTCGCGAGAAGGACTGAAGCTTCATTGCGCTGCCGCCGACATTGAGCCGTCCAGCGCAATCAAAAGCAGCTTGGTTCACGCCACAGGCCATCGTGCTCGCAATTATGCGGGCCGGCTCCTGACGTGCGCGCTTATTCCGTACGACCAGAAAACAAAAAGGGGAATACGATGAAAAAAGTCACAGCTGTTCTCGGTCTGGCGCTTCTTGCGACCATTCCTTTGTCGGCAACTGCACAGGATGTGAAACCGATCCGTATTGGTGAGGTAAACAGTTATAGCGGTGCATTGGCCGCTTTCACTGCTGGCTACCGCAAGGGATTTGATCTGGCAGTGGAAAATGTCAACGGCGACGGCGGAGTGTTGGGACGCCCGCTTGAGGTCATCTATCGTGACGACAATCTGTCTCCTGCCGATGCCGTGCGTGTTGCCAATGAACTGGTGTCGAACCAAGGGGTTGACCTTCTCGCGGGAACCTATCTATCTCCAAGCGGTCTCGCCATCGCCAACTATGCGGACCGCCGGAAAGTTTTCTTCGTTGCTACCGAACCGCTTTCCAATGCGGTGACCTGGTCGAAAGGCAGCCGGTTTGTATTCCGGGTGCAGACGCCGAGCCTTCTACTTGCCACTGCCCTTGCTGTGCAGGCCAAGGGCCTTCAATGCACCAAATGGGCCGGTACGGGTCCGATGTCAGAGGCGGTTACGGACATGGTTCGTGACTTTCAGGCTGAGCTGAGAAAGACACATCCGGATCTCGTCTGGGCGGACGACTCAATGGCTCCGGTCGGGCGGTTCAATGCAGGTGCAACGATCGAGCATTTGCAGCGACTGGGCGTCGACTGCGTATTTTCAGCGCATGTCGGCCCCGACATGATCTCGTTTCTGCGCGAGTCGAAGGCCCGCGGCTTTTATGACAAGGTCAAGGTTGTCAGCGTCCAGGCCGGCTTGCCGGAGTGGCTGAACAGCTTTGGCAGCGAGGCTCCGACCGGTTGGATAACAAATGGTCTGCCCTACGACGAGATCGACACGCCGCCGATGCGGGATTTTGTGGCGAAGTATCGCGCCAAGTACAACGAAGAGCCCATTTATGGGGCCTTCCTTGCCTATCTGAGTGTCGAGGGTATCGCATCGGGCATAAAACGCGCGGGTTCGACGAATGTCGAAGATCTGATCAAGGGCTTCCGAGGCGACGATTTCGACTGCGTCCTCGGCAAGTGCCGCTGGCGGGTGGACCACCAGCTGTCGCTTGGCGCTTGGGTCGGTTCTATCGCCGGTGCCGAGGGCAAGGCCAAAATGATTGGCTGGCGATACATTAGTGGCGACGAGGGGTTGCCATCGGAAGCAGACGGTCTCGCGATGCGTCCGGCCGCCGCAAACAACTGACTCCGAATATTCGAGGATCGGTCATGAATTTCATAGCTGATATTCCCGGCCTGGCCATGACCGGTCTCGGGATAGCTGCGGTTCTTTTCATCATATCATCGGGATTGTCGATCATTTTCGGTGTTTCCCGGGTCTACAATCTTTCGCACGGTTCACTCTATATGCTGGGCGCCTACATATGTTACTCGGTGGTCGCCCGCCTGCCCGCGGGTCCCGTTTGGTTTCTGATCGGCGTGGTGGCAGCGGCTTTGTTCGTCGCTGTCATCGGTGTCGCGATCGAGATGCTTATCATGCGGCGCATTTATGATGCGCCGCATCATCTGCAGATCATCGCGACCTTCGGTATCTTTCTCGTCATTCGCGACCTCACCTCGACCATATGGGGATCGACCCAGCTGCTGACTGAGCCGGTTGCCGGCTTTTCGTCGCCCGCTACCATCTTCGGACAGACTTTCCCCGGCTACTATCTCGTGATGTTGGCTCTCAGTCTGGTGATCGTCGCGTCACTGACTTTCGTCTTGCGAAGGACGCGTTGGGGCGTGCTCCTGCGTGCTGCAATCGAAGATCGGGAGATGGTCGCCGCTCTCGGGGTCAACCAGAACCTGCTCTTCACCTCGGTTTTTGCGCTGAGCGCCTTTCTTGCCGGACTGGCGGGCGGTCTGGATATGCTGCGCGTTTCTGCCAGCCTCGACATGGACATCAATCTTCTCATCGATGCCTTTGCAGTCGTCGTCATCGGCGGCATGGGCAGTGTTCTCGGAACGGCGATCGCCGCATTGATCGTCGGCTTCCTTTCTGCGGTTGGAACCGCCTACTTCAGTGAACTGTCCATGGCGCTGGTCTTTATCACCATGGCAATTGTTCTGCTCGTGAGGCCCCAAGGCTTGTTCGGTAAGGAAGTCGGCGGCGGCATGGAAGACGTACCGGACGAGATCGTACTTTCTCCAGCGGGGGGCCCAGAGCGTTGCTTCTGGATACTGGCCGTTGCGGCGCTCGCGATCTCGCCCTTCGTCCTGCCGCCCTACTGGCTGACCCTGGTCAACGAGATTACCATTTATGTCTTCCTCGCCTGGACTTTCTATCTGCTTGCCGGCATTTCCGGAATGGTCTCGCTGGGACATGCAGCCTTTCTCGGCATCGGAATGTATGTTCCAGCCATCCTCTACAGTTTCTTCGGCATTTCCATGCTGCCTTCATTGTTCATCGCCCCGATCGCGGCGGGTCTTCTTGCGATCGTCATCGGATCTGCCGCCGTCCGGCTGAGGGGTATTTATTTCGGCATGTTGACATTGGCGTTTGGCCAGATCCTGTGGTCGATTGCCTACCAGTGGATCGATGTCACCAATGGCGAGATCGGGATCATCGGTCTCTGGCCCGATGACTGGGCCGCTGATCCGGCGGTGTTTTTCCTACTGACACTTGCTGTCTGCACCGCAGGTATTCTTGCAATGCGACGCCTTGTTTTCTCTCCATTCGGCTATGGGCTCCGGGCGACGCGGGATTCAAGACAGCGTTCGAACGCGATCGGCATCAACGTCTATATTCAACGCTGGGTAGCTTATTCCATCGCTGGAGCAATGGCGGGAACGTCGGGCGTGCTCCTGCTGTATCTGAAAGGCGGGGCCTTCCCATCCTATTTGGATCTCACCACGTCTTTGGATATCTTCATCATGGCGTTGCTTGGCGGTCTGCAATCGATGAATGGTCCGATTATCGGTGCGATACTGTACCAGTTGCTGAAGACCTTGCTGCAGACGCAGATTTTACATTGGCACATTTTCCTTGGGCTTTTGCTCATCGGCCTTGCTCTGTTTATGCCGCATGGCATCAGCGGGCTCGCTAAGGACATTTCCATCAAATGGATTCCTCGGTTCAAACGTACAGTCCGGCTCCAAACTCGGAATGACGAAAGCCAGCAGTCGTGGGTGATCAAATGAGTGTCTTGAGCGTCAAGGGCTTGTGCAAGAGCTTCAACGGGCATCGCGCCGTGCAGGAGGTTGATCTGACGGTCGAAAAAGGGAAGATGGTCGCCCTGATCGGACCGAATGGTGCCGGTAAGACGACCTGCTTTAACCTTCTGAACGGGCAGCTTGCAGCGGACGCCGGTTCGGTCGAGCTGGAGGGGCAGTCTATTATTGGCCTGCATCCCCGCGAAATCTGGCGAATTGGCGTCGGTCGCACGTTTCAAATCACCCAGACTTTTGCGTCGATGACGGTGCTTGAGAATATCCAGGTAGCACTTATGTCGCAAAATGGCAGGCTGTGGAACATGATCGGGCGCGCCGGTCAGATGTACGAGGCGGAGGCGATGACGCTGCTTGAACTGGTCGGCATGGCGACGCAGGCACGGCGCGGTTGTGGCGTGTTGGCCTATGGCGACCTGAAGAAAGTCGAACTGGCTGTGGCGATGGCAAATCAGCCGAAGCTATTGCTGATGGATGAACCGACGGCCGGCATGGCACCTAAGGAGCGCATCGACCTCATGGGTCTGACGGCTACAGTTGCCAAGCAACGGAACATCTCCGTCCTGTTTACCGAACACGACATGGACATCGTTTTCAGCAGGGCTGACGAGATCGTGGTGCTTGATCGCGGTCGCGTCATTGCGCGGGGGACGCCCGGCGAAGTCCGGAACAACGAGAATGTCCGTGAGATCTACCTTGGCAGCGGGAACATGTACACATGACGTTCACGACACTGCTTTCCATCGACAAGCTCAATACGTTTTACGGCCGCGCACATATCCTCCATGATGTCGATCTTACGGTGAGAGCCGGCGAGGTCCGGGCGCTTCTCGGCCGCAACGGTGCCGGCAAGTCGACGATGATGAAGGCAATCATCGGACTGGTAAAGCCTGCCGGCGGTTCGGTCAGATTTGCGGGCAAAGAGATCACGGGCCATCGTAGCTACCGTATTGCAAGCGCCGGTATCGGCTACGTTCCGGAAGAGCGCCGTATCTTCAGAGATCTCTCGGTCATGGAGAACCTTGTCGTTGGAACACAGGCGCCCCGTCCGGACGTGCCGCATTGGACGCCGGAGAAACTGTTCGAGCTATTTCCCAATCTCGGCAGCATGCGCGATCGCCCTGGGGGCAAGATGAGTGGCGGCGAGCAGCAAATGCTGGCAATAGCGCGGACCCTCATGGGAAATCCATCCCTGCTGCTGCTCGATGAGCCGTCCGAGGGGATCGCACCCAAGATCATCGAAGAAATGGCCTATGCCATCCAGCGAGTGGCGCAGCAGGGCTTGACGATCATCGTCTCCGAACAGAACCTGCACTTCGCGTCGTTGATCGCAACGAGCGCCACGATTATCGAAAAAGGCGCGATCCGCTATGTCGGAACGATGACAGAGCTGAAAGAGCACAAGGGCATTCAGGCGGAGTATCTGAGCGTGTAACGCGCTCATCCGCTTTGCTGTCGTTTGCGAACTGTGAATAAGCCTCTTGCGCAGGTGGTCAATTCAACTATGTGGTCTGCCTAGCAAATTGCCCTGTACGCAGCACTTTGTTCCTATACGATAAAAATCAAACTGGATACCGGGAGGGGACATGCTGGCCGACGAGTACGCCGCGGAGCCAAAGAATCTACGCATCTCAAAGATCCTTCGCGACCGAATTCTGTCCCACGAATATGACGATACCGGCAGTTTGCCGCCGGAACTGACCCTCATGGAGGAATTTAGGGTCAGCAGGCATACCGTTCGGGCCGCATTGCAGAAGTTGGTTTCGGACGGGCTGATCGATCGCAAACGCGGGTCGGGAACAACGATTATTAAGCGCGGGCCTGCAGAGGCCACCTGGTCAGCAGGATCTCTGGATGTAATGATATCCAAATCCTACGACTCTGAACTTATCTCGGCCGATTATGTGGCGGCCCGGGAATATCCGGAAATAGCCCAATCCATGGGAATAGCGCCGGACAAGACACTTTTTCGCTTGATCACGATCATGCGCAACGATGGCCAGCCGATCATCCATTCGACGCTGCTGAGCCTTGAGGATCACGCCCGCCGAATTCCGAAGGAGATTATCGGCAAGGGGTTTTTCGTGAACCAGGTGGAGGAATTCGCAGGAATTCGCGCCATCCGAGCCCGCCAGGTCACCTCGGCCATCATCCCGCCATTTGATGCGGCAGCCAAGCTCGAGCTGCTGCCAGGGCAACCGGCGCTGCTATTAAACAGAAGCTTTTACTCTGCTGAGGGCAATGTACTTCACCACGTCATTATGGTCGTGAGGCCAGATACCCATCCGCAGATTGTAAACTTTTACCGGCAAGATGAGATGCAACGACGCTTTTGAAGTGCGCAGCGTGTTTGGGAGCTGATCCTGAGATCATGGTCGTGAGTGGCATCACATGTCCCGACCAGAAAAGCTTGTCACGAATAATAAGTTCGTACATTTATCGCTTGAATATTAAATCTGTCCGTATAAATTTGACTGACAAGGAGCAACACGGGACGGCCTTACCGCCTTCTGGATTGCCCTTCCCTCTTTCAGTTTGGCCGGCGGACACGTCCGCCAGAGACGGGCAAAGGATCTTTTCAATGAAGGCTGACTTCCTCAAGCGTATCCTCTTTGGAGCTTTCGCTACAACTCTTCTTTTCGGCGGCGCAAATGCAGCTGAAACGGACGAGGCCGCACGGGCGGCGCTGCCCGCGGGAATACGGGATGGTGGTGTTCTGAAGGTCGCAATCATGATGCAGTGGGCGCCTTTTTCTTATTACGACGCGGAAAAGAAACCCGCCGGCATTGATGTTGAGGTCGTTGACCTGATCGCTTCTAAGCTTGGGCTCAAGCCTGAATGGATCGACCTCAACCAAATTCCGGTGATGATTGGCGGTGTCGACAACGGCCGGTTCGATATTTCACCCTCGCTCGGAATTACCGCCGAGCGCAGCAAGATCATCGACTTCGTGCCGTATTTCAGATCCACCTATGCATTGCTGGTCAAGAAGGGAATGGCGGGGGTCGACATCAACAATTTGTGCGGACATCTGCTTGCTGTCACGCAAGGCAGCGCGCAGGTCAGCGTTGTCGATAGCTTGTCCAAGGACTGCCTCGCCGCCGGTAAGTCGGAAATCAAGACCGAGATATATCCCAACGGCAATGCCACGCAGCTGGCTGTCGCAAATGGTCGAGGTGAAGGCGTCATGGTTGGCAGCGCGGTTGGAAAGTATATCCAGACGCAGAATACCAATCTCGAAATGGCGCCTGGCCTTCTGGACAATCGGTATACAATGTTGGCCATGCTCGTCTCGAAAAAGCGGCCGGAGCTGAAAGAGGCGCTTATGCTGGCAATGGAGTCCGCGATTGCTGACGGCTCCTACGAGGCCATCCTCAAGCGTCTGGACGTGCCCGAGGCGACCGTCACTCCGGAAGAGTTGCGGCGTCCGGCGGAACAATATCTATCCCTGAACAAGTAAAATCATCTTGCCCGCCCTTGCGGAAGGGAGCTTGGCATCGCCGCGCGCCGCCAACTTCATCCGAAGGGAGCCCCGCTCTGCCGACGTGGTGCAAAAATACCAATGTGAGCCTATGGAAAACGCAAATATCGTCCTGGATGAGCGTCCGCGCTACATGCAGATACAGAAGGCGCTGGAAGAGCGAATTACCGCCGGTGCGTACCCGGTGGGAACACTCATGCCCACGGAGGTAGAGCTTACGCAGGAATTCATGGCAAGTAGATCCACGGTCCGGGAGGCTTTGAGGCAGCTTAGCAATCGCGGTTATGTCGATCGCAAGCAAGGCGTCGGGACGCGTGTGATTTCGAGCGCCACGCGCAGCAACTACCAGCAGGCATTCACGTCACTCGAAGAGCTGTTTCAGGTCTCCAAGGAAACCTATTTCGCTGTCCTGTCCGCCGAGGTGGTGAGACTCTCGCCTGAGATTGCCAGTCAGGTGGACGGATCATCGGGAGATGACGAGTGGATCTTGATCAGCGGGGTGCGATGGACCGAAGAGGGCGGGCGCCCAATCTGCTATGTACAGAGTTACATTCCCAAACAGTTCCTGCCCCAGATTGTCGAACTCACCGAGTATCAGGGTCCCTTCTTTGCATTCCTTGAACGTCAGTCGGGAATGCCAATCGAGCAGGTCGTTCAAGAGATCCGCGCAGTACCTATGCCCCCGGAATTCGGTCGTCATCTTGGCTTGAGACCCGGTTCATGGTCCCTGCAACTATTGCGACGTTACATCACGGCCAGAAATGTACTGATCGCCTCCTTCAACTGGCACCCGTCAGACCAGATGGCCTATGTCATGCAGATCCACCGCTCGCGCGATGACGATCAGGAGAACTAGCCAGCGTCGAGACATACAAGGGTTCGCCATCTGACTTGTCCTAAGGGGGCGCTTAACATTGCAACGGCTGGAGCGGCGGCCGTGTTTCGGAAGAGAAGAATGAAGAGGGTAGACAATGAGTGCGAACAATCCGAATTCATATACGGGCAATCCGGTGTTGCGTCGGGAGGACGAACGTCTTCTTCGCGGGTTCGGTCGCTACATTGACGACATCGAGGAGCCGCACGGAACCCTGCACCTCGCGATGCTTCGCAGTCCCTATGCGCACGCCCGCATTCTTTCGATCGATGTTTCGGCGGCCGGAGCCGCACCGGGCGTGGTTGCCGTTTTTACCGGCGTTGATCTGGTTCCGTTGACGAAGCCGATGTTGTCGCCGACACCGCTCGGTCAGCCGAAGCTTGAACGCAAGTGCATGGCGACGGATTTGGTTCGCTATGTCGGTGAAATCGTCGCGGTGGTTGTCGCCGAAGACCCATATTTGGCAGAAGACGCACGCGAACTGATCGAAATAGAATTTGAGCCGCTGCCGGCTGCGCTGACCATTGAGCAGGCTACGGCCGATGACGCGTCGCTTGTTCACGATTACCTCTCAAGCAATATCATCTTCCGCCAAGTCGGAGGCGCAGGGAATGCCAACGAGGTTTTCGAAACGGCGCCGCATGTGATCGGCGACGTCTTCACCAGCGGGCGAGTCTCTGCAGTACCGCTGGAGCCGCGGGGGTTCCTCACCCGCTATGACGCCGGCATGAATATGCTTGACCATACGTCCTGCGCGCAGTTTCCACACAAGATGCGTTGGGAACTCGCGGAGACTCTGAACCTTCCTGAAAAAAATGTCCGCGTCATCGCACCTAACATCGGTGGCAGCTTCGGTATGAAGGGCGTAACGCATTCCGAGGACGTGGTCGGGGCTGTGATCGCCCGCAAACTCAAACGCCCAGTCAAGTGGATGGCCGACCGACAGGAGGATCTGATCCTGCTTCAGGGACGCGACTTCCAGTTCGGCGTGGAGATCGCCTGTGACGATGACGGGACGCTGCTCGGCGTACGCATCAAGTCCTGCGTGGATATTGGCGCCTATCCACTTTGGATCAGTACGTCGGCGCTTGAGGCAGCGGCTGTCGCACATCACATGATGGGCCCCTATCGGGTCGAGAACTATGGTTTCGACGTGTTTACGGTTATTACCCACAAGCCGCCGACAACATCTTACCGCGGCGTCGCGGCGCCGATAAATGTATTCGCCATGGAGACGCTGCTGGAGCGGATGGCGGCGAAGCTTGCTATCGATCCCATCGACATCCGACGCAAGAATCTCATCCGTGAAGCTGATCTTCCCTATAGGAACGCTGTCGGTGTCGTTCACGACACAGCAAGTCATATCGAATGTCTCGAGCGGGTCTTGAAGCTCTCCGGCTACGAGCTGTTCAAGCAGACTACGTCGGGCCGGCTGGGGGCCGACGGTAAATATCGTGGCATCGGTATTGCGACAATCACCGACCACACGGGCCAAGGGACGTCGATAGCGCGCGCACGCGGGCAGGCGTCACGCTGGCCCGGTTATGACCGCGCCGTGGTGAAGATGGAGCCGGATGGCAAGGTCGTCGTTTATGTCAGCGTCGCAAGCCAAGGACAGGGACATGAAACGGTTTTTGCCCAGATCGTCGCTGATCATCTGGGCATGTCGATCGATGATATCACCGTCGACCAAGGCGATACGAACACCATGCCTTTCGGGACCGGCGCTGGCGCAAGTCGCGCGGCCGTCGTCTGTGGTGGGGCCGTCCTCAAGGCTGGGCAGAAGGTTGCCGAAAAGTTGCGGCGGATAGCGGCCCATCTCTTAGGTTGCCGGGCCGAGGATGTTGAACTGGCCGACGGTAAAGCCTCGGTAAAAGGTACGAACCTTTTCATTGATATTTCGGAGCTTGCCGCAACGGCCTATATGATCGGCCTCGGCAGCCTGCCCGAAGGGGAAACAGTCGGGATCGAAGTTCAGGAAGCGTTTGATCCGGCGACCTCTTGTTATTCGAATGCCTCGCACGCAGTCTGCGTCGCGGTAGAAGCCGACACGGGAAGGGTGGAGATCGAGAAATATTTCGTCGTCCATGACTGCGGTAAGATGCTCAATCCCATGATCGTGACTGGCCAGGTCGTCGGAGCGATCATACAGGGTGTGGGTTCGGTGCTCACCGAGAATGCCTCCTTCAGCGACGCGGGGCAGCCCCTCGCCACGACGCTTCTCGACTATCAGATCCCGACCTTTCTCGACTCTCCGAAAATCATCCTGGACCATGTCGAAACGCCCTCGACCAGCAATCCCGGCGGGGTGAAGGGTGCGGGCGAGGGTGGCATTGTTGGATGCGTACCCGCCATTGCCTTGGCCATCACCGATGCCCTTTCGAGCTTCGACGCGCGGTTCAACCGCGTTCCGATTTTCCCCGACGATGTGCTTCGCACGATGCATAGCCGGGAGCTGGCCTAAACCGGCGCTCGGTGGGCATTCCTGAGGCAAAAAATGCGTACGGAGTGATGCCGGACGCAATTTGGGATGTCAGCCCAACAGAGCGCAGTCTTCCACTTGATGAAATGACCGGACATACGAACTTTTTGTTTGAGTATTGTTCGTATATTTGATATCGATCCGCTATCAAGATTGATTGCAGGGCAAGGCTGAAAACCCGCCGACAAGGATGTGAGTCCACCCGCCAACATGCTGGCGATGCGATGAATTCAGTTTCACCCCGACGACGGGAGCTGTCTCCATGACCAGGAAGATGATGCATTTGATCGCATATATGAAGACTGGCCCGACAGCTCTTCATTCGGGCGGTTGGCGTCATCCAGATGCGGTGCTTCATGACATTCTTTCGCCCAGTCGATATGAAGACGCTGCCCGCACACTGGAGGCGGCGAAACTGGACGGCATGTTCTTTGCTGACTTCTTCGGCATCCCCGATACCTACGGCGACAGCCCTGATCTTTTCCTGCGCGTGGGTGGCCAACACAGCTACCTGGATCCGATGACAGTGCTGCCGATCATGGCGCGCGTTACCAAGAACCTTGGCCTCGGCGCGACGGTATCCACTTCCTTTTTCAACGCTTATCACCTGGCGCGTAGCCTCGCTTCGATCGATGTGCTGAGCGGTGGCCGTGTCGCCTGGAACGTGGTGACGTCGACCTCGAACCAGGAGGCTCAGAATGCCGGCATGGATGCCATTCCGCCCCATGATGAGCGCTATGAGCGCGCGGAAGAGGTCCTTGAGGCTTGCATGGCTCTCTGGAAAAGCTGGGCACCGGACTCCTTCGTGATGGACAAGGAACGGGGGCTGTTCGTCGATCCAGACAAGATCAAATATGTCAATTACGAAGGCCGGTGGGTTCGAACCAAGGGGCCAATTGCGACGCCTCCCAGTCCACAGGGACACCCTGTCATTATGCAGGCCGGCAGTTCGCCGAAGGGACGGGAATTTGCGGCCAAATGGGCCGAAGTCATCTTCACGCCGCAGGCTGGCATCGAAACCATGCGCGCCTTTTATGACGACATGCAGGCGCGGGTCGTTGCAGCAGGCCGTCAGCCCGGCAGCTGCAAGATATTGCCCGGGATCACAATCTTTGTCGGAGAGACCGATGCGATTGCGCGTGAGAGAATGGAGTATCTCGATACTCTTGCCGCTCCTGATTACGATCTCGCCTATGCATCGCTTTCGGTCGGCACGGATCTGTCCAAGATCAAGAACGACACCGAGATTGCAACTTCCCGCGGCAATCAGGGCGCGCACGGCATGGAGGCCGCACTTAAAGAGAGAGCCGCGGAACGCAAGCTTGGCCTCAAAGAGGCTGCCTCCGAAGGCCGCAAGGCGAATACGATTGTCGGATCGCCAACTACCGTGGCCGACCGGCTTCAGGAGATTTTCGAGGCTGGCGTCTGCGACGGCTTCGTGCTGATGCCGTCGATTTTTCCGGTATCGCACGAAGCGTTTTGCCGCTCTGTCGTGCCTGTGCTGCAGCGGCGTGGGATTTTCCGAACCGAATACGCCGCATCAACGCTTCGCGGCAATCTCCTAAGCTAAATTCCAGCCTGAAACGCATTCCGGCGGAGGGATAAGCATCCGCATCGATCATAAAAGGGGAAGTCAAAATGACCTTCGATCGCAGATCCGTATTGATGATGGGGGCAGGAGTAGGCGCGAGCTTGTTGTTGCCTCAACTGGGCCGAACCGCTCCGAGTTTCGCTGGCCAGAAGCTCGTCTATGCGACGTGGGGCGGTCAGTATGAAGAGGCGCAACGGGAAGCCTACGTCAAGCCGTTCGTGGCAAAGACCGGTGTCGACATCCTTGTGGATGGCCCCGTCGATGAAACCCGCCTGCGCGTCATGTTGGAGGCGGGAAACAACGACTGGGATGTTGTCTGCACCAACGAGCAGATGATGGTCGGCTTCGGCGCGGAGGGGTATCTCGCAAAGCCGGACCCTTCTATTGTCGATATGTCTCGCATCGCGAAGGATTTTCAATACGATTACGGGGTTGGTGTCGAGAGCGGGGCCTTTACTATCGCCTATTCCGAGTCAGCCTTCGAAGGCAAGGAAAGTCCCAAAACCTGGGCCGATCTCTACGATCTCGATCGGTTCCCCGGCAAACGCATGATGAACAGTTCACCGAGCGCAACGCTCGAAGGCGCCCTTCTGGCCGATGGCGTCAAGATGAGCGAGCTCTATCCCCTGGACATCGACAGGGCGTTCAAGAAACTTGATACGATCAAGGATCAGACGATCTTCTACAGCACTCACGCTCAGTCGCAGCAGCTGATCATCGATGGTGCGGTTACCTGCGGTTATATGTTCTCTGCCCGTGCGTTCGGCGCCATGAAAAACGGCGCCAAAGTAGCCATCAGCTGGGAGGGCCACTTGCGTACAAACACGCCGGTCATCGTGCCCAAGAACGTTAAGAACCCCGAACTGGCATGGACGTTCGTCAACAGCATGCTGGAGCCTGTGAACCAAGCGAAGATGATTACCGGATTCATCAGCAGCCCAGCAAATCCTGCCGCCTTCAACTACGTCGACCCCTCTTACTTGGCATGGCTGCCGACGTCCAAAGAGAATTATCCCAAGGGCATTGGTATCGACGCCGCCTACTGGGGTAGCCGCCTTAAGGAAGTAACCGAGCGCTGGCAGGAATGGCTGTTGCTCTGATCTCGATCGGCGCAAGGCATCGCGTGTCGTTCATCTCGCGCAACGTCAACACGGACGCAAGGAGTAGCAGATTGGTCAATAGCGCCATCGGTGTGCGGTTTGAGAGAGCGAGATCTCTTCCATTGGTAAGGCTGGATTTGCGCATCTGGCTTATCCTACCGTCAATCCTGCTCATCGTTGTTGTCATGGCAATTCCTGTTGTCATGCTGCTGGTTCGCGGCTTTAGCGATCCGATCTGGGGTGTACAGAACTTCCAGAAAATTCTCGCGCAACCGCTGTATATTCGGGTGGCGCTGAATACTATCATCATCAGCGGCAGTGTGACGGCTCTTTCGCTGATCCTTGGCTATCCTCTGGCCTATGCGATTGCTAATGCGCAACCGTCCGTCAGGCGGGTTCTGATGCTGGCCATTCTGGTGCCCCTCTGGACAAGTTTGCTGGTACGCAGTTTCGCCTGGATGGTGCTGCTTCAAGATAATGGCATTATCAATCAGGCCCTTCAGTCCGCTGGATTAACGTCAGGCCCCATCGCGCTGATTTACAATCGTGCCGGTGTCTTGATCGCAATGACCCACGTTATGCTGCCCTTGATGGTGCTGCCGCTATATTCCGTAATGGTGCGGATTGACACGAATGTGGTGAAGGCTGCGTCGACGCTGGGGGCAGGGCCGGTGTGGACTTTCCTAAAGGTCTACCTGCCGATATCCATGCCCGGTGTGATTTCCGGTTGTACACTCGTCTTTGTCCTATGCCTTGGTTACTACGTCACACCGACCTTGGTCGGCGGGCGTGGAGACCTGATGATCGGACAGCTTATCGCCATCCAGGTTGGGCAGTTCGGAAACTGGGGCGTTGCTGGAGCTCTCTGCACGTCTCTGCTCATCGGCGTCCTGATTGTGTTCGCCCCGTTGTCCTTGTTGGCGCATTCCAGGCGCAAATGGGTCGGGCGATGATGGCCCAGGGGGAGAAACAATGAGGCAAGGCGGCTGGCTTTATCTGCGATCGCTGATCGTTGCGCTGATTGTCATCTACACACTCGCCCCACTGGTCATAATTGTCATTCTTTCATTCAGCTCGGCGCAATTCCTTACCTTTCCTCCGCCGGGCCTTTCGCTCCAGTGGTATGAAAGGATTCTGTCTAGTCCCAAATGGGCCTCTGCGCTCAAGACGACGGCACTCATTACAATTCCCACGACGATCATCGCGACCGTCGTGGGAACGGGGGCTGCGATCGGTATCGCCCGCAGCAAAGGGTCAAGTGCAGCATTTCTCTCCGCAATAATCATGTCTCCTTTGGTCATACCGACCATTATCGTGGGAGCAGGCGTGTTCAGCATATTCAGGTCATGGGGGTTGGCCGGAACCTACACGGGGATGATTCTCGCGCATGTCATGTTGACCATCCCTTATGTGTTTTCCGTCACGCTTGCATCGTTGCGAACCGTAAATTCGAATCTCGAAGGCGCTGCCCTTACGCTGGGGGCATCGCCGCTTCGGGTGCTATTGCTGGTGACGGTGCCGATGATCGCGCCTGCAATTTTATCCGGTTTCCTATTTGCGGCGGTCATGTCGTTCGACGAGCTGGTGATTTCGATGTTCCTGAATTCGCCGACGGTTCGGCCAATCACTGTGCAGATGTGGGCTGATGTACGCGGCGAGGTCGATCCAACGATTGCCGCGATCGCGTCATGCCTATTCGCATTCACCTTGATCCTGTTGCTCGCCGATCATCTCGTTGCTCGTCGCAGGGCCGGAACGAAGACGTACTGAAGCCAGCGCAACCGCCGCGAGGCGTCAGAAGGAAGAGGATAGACCTCAAATGCCCCATCAAATTCTCGAAGCATTGACGCTTGGCAAACGCTATGATCGATTTACCGCCGTTGACAACGTCTCTTTTTCGATGCGCGAGGGCGAATTCCTGACACTGCTCGGCCCGTCCGGCTCCGGCAAGACCACTACGCTACAGATGATCTCTGGACTGATCCTGCCGACCGCGGGTTCAATCCTATTGGACGGTTTGCCGCTGGATCCTTTGCCTCCCTATAAGCGCAACATCGGCATGGTTTTCCAGAACTATGCGCTTTTCCCACATATGACTGTGTTTAAGAACGTGGCCTTTCCCCTGGAAGCGCGCCGCATGAAGTCTGATGAAATCCAACGGCGCGTGAAAGATGTGCTTGACGTTGTCGGCCTGCCGGATGTGTACAACCGCTATCCAGCGCAACTATCCGGCGGGCAGCAACAGCGTGTTGCCCTCGCGCGCGCGATGGTTTTCCAACCGCGCCTTCTTCTGATGGATGAACCGCTTGGCGCGCTCGATAAAAAGCTGCGAGAACAGATCCAGATCGAGCTCATGCGCCTGCACCGCAAGAATGGGATATCGATCGTTTATGTGACCCACGACCAGGAGGAGGCCTTGGTCATGAGCAACCGGGTTGCCGTCTTCAATAAGGGAAAGATCGAGCAGCTTAGTACGCCACAGGACATATACGAGAACCCTGGTTCGCTCTTTATCGCCGACTTCATCGGAGAATCGAACTGTCTGCCGGTTTCCGTTGTCGGGAGGGAAGGAGGCGACTTCATCGTGGACGGCGCGTCGCGAATGCGTGGCCGTGCGCAATGTGCGCTTTCCCACGGCGAGAAAGCCGTCTTGGTCGTGCGGCCGGAGCGGATACGCGTTAGGGCGCCTGGCGCCGTCCCGACATCTGCCAATGCGATGCGGGGTCGCATCAAAAGCATGATTTACCTCGGCAAGTCTCGCAAATACGTGGTGATAAACGATGCGGGGCAGGAACTCGTCGCCCTCGAGCAGTGCATCGAGGGCCAAAACATGCCTGAACTCTGCGAGGGATACGAAGTCGTAGCATTCTGGAGCAATCGCGAGAGCATCGTTCTGGCGGATTCGCGTTAAGCGATCCCACAGCCAAAACCAGGACGTGAGATCCCTTATCCAGTGCCGCGCATTCGGTCCCGACCGATACCACGGCTCGACGATGGTGCCTCATTCGTTCGAAGCAGTGCTTAGTTCCTAGCGCATTTCTTCTCTCTCGTCCCGCCCACGAAACCGGTCGATCCGAAAGCCATGCACGGGTGTTTCGGTCGAGCCGGTCGAAATCAATTCCGCCATTACGTCACCGACGCCCCGACCGAGCTGAAACCCGTTGTCGCAAAACCCGAAGGCATGGAAAAGGCCAGGCGGCGTCGCCGATCGTCCCATGACGGGAAGGCCGTCGGCGACAAAGCCTTCGCAACCGGACCAAGTGTGGATCACGGAGACACTGGCGAGAGCCGGAAGGATCGGCAGGAGGGCGCGCAACTGCCCCGGAAGTCGGGCGGGGTACGCCTTAGCATGGCCGGTATCGGGCGAAACGTCGGTTCGTTCCGCGCTGCCACCGAATATGATGCTTCCGCGCTCGACCTGGAGCAGGTAACCGCCGCAGGGGTCATGCGCCCAGACGCCGACGACCGGTAGTATGCGATGCGGTAGCGGCTCGGTTACCCCGCATCCTGCGGCCCCTTCGCGACTATGGGGATAGATTCCCCGAATTGCGCAGAGATCCGGGTACCCCAAGCACCGGCGGTGTTGAGCAGCGAGGCAAAGCATGGCTGCGGTTCGACGTCTCGACCTCGAAGCCGTAAGCGCTCCGCCGGATCGCCTTCACATCCACGTGTCGCGGCCGCCGCGGCGGATATTGCCGAAAGAGGCGACCGTTGCGCCGCTGCCCACCCGGTTCCGCTCGATGAGCGTCACACGCAAACCGCGCCGAGCGAGAAAATAGGTCGACGCGGCCCCATCAGGCCACCCAGCACGATCACCTCCATAGGTCCTTCTCCGCAATATTTCTCATCCTTGCCACCATTCCGGTGCGGTCGACCGGTGTCAAAGTCGAGGTTTTTCGTCCTTCCATAAGCCGGACCTATGGGACATCTGGGAAGGGGGCATAAGCGACACTTATGGGCGGTGGCTTTTTCGTTCTTAGACCAGCCTCGTCTATCCGCGCCAGCTTCATGGCAAGCAGCAGGAAAGGGCTAATGGACATGGACAGTGCGCCGCCGAATTCACGCCTTATTCAGCGCTGGCGCTCGGCGTCCTCGCACAAATGGCCGGCATTCCGGCAGCAGTCGTCAATATCGTCACGCCGAAGGAGATCGGCGACGGGATCATGGCCAACACGACCATGCGCAAGATCTCGTTCACCGGCTCCACGCCGCTCGGTTCGCTGCTGTGCGCGGCGCGGCCGACGCGTCAAGCGGTTGTCGCTCGAACTCGGCGACAACGCGCCCTTCATCGTCTTTGACGACGCGGATATCGATCTTGCCATCGAAGGGGCAATCGTTCAAAATTCCGCAATGGCGGCCAGACCTGCGTCTACGCCAACCGCTTTCTCGTGCAGGCGGGCATCTACGATCGCCTCGCCGAGAAGCTCACCGCCCGGTCAACGCGATGAAGGTGGCCCGGGGACGGAACCGGGCGTTTCGATTGGTCCGGATGATCAACGACGGGGCGATCTCCAAGATCAATCGCCACGTCCAGGATGCGCTCGCCAAGGGTGCCAGGATCGTCACGAACAAAACCGGGTCGATTTGCGAACAATCAAGCGGTGAGCCAAATATTCGACGGCTGTTTGCGGTTCCTCGCCTCTGATGGCCTGGAGCAGGCAGTACATGCCTCGCTCGCCAATCTCGCTGGCGGGCTGCGCGATCGTCGTCAATGGTGGATTGGCGACGTCGGCATAACGGGTGTCGTCGAAGCCCACGACGGAGACGTCCTGCGGCACGCGGATCCCACGGGACTGAAGCTCGGCCATGGCCCCCAGCGCCATTTCGTCATTCGCACAGATTAGTGCCGTCGGAACGATTTTTGCGTTCAGAAAATCCGCAATGGCCCTGCGCGCAGGCTTGATGGTGAATTGACCGTTGCATAGCCAGTCTTCCGCAATTGTGATGCCGGCTTGCTTCATTGCGGACCTAAAACCTGACTCGCGTTCATGAAGATTGATCGATGCGATCTCTCCGCGCATGAAGCCGATTTCCCTGTGTCCCAGACCAATGAGGAAATTGGTCAATTCCGCGGCCGCTGCAAATCCATCAATCTGAAAACGAGGATAACCGAGCAACTCGGGATCAGATGTTTCACCGCAGACCACAATCGCTGGCCTATTTCGGATTTGATCCGTCCTGCGGGACGCTGGAAAAGGACCCGCGTCACCCAGGACAATGATGCCGTCGGCCTGTCTTGATGCCGCTATGCGATCAAGTTCGCCCGCCGCAAGCTTGCCGGGCTGAACTTCTTGGACGCGTACGCCATATCCCTTGGTGTTTGCCACCTGGATGATGCCAGCGATGACGTCACCATAGAAGGCGTCGCCAATGCTTGATGTCAGGACGAGCACGATGCCTGTGTTGCCGAGGCGAAAGCTCTGTGCCGACGCGTTCGGCGCGTATCCAAGTTGATCAATGGCCTCACGGATCTTGTTACGCGTCTCCTCATGAACTCTGTCGGGCTGATGAAAGTATCTGGATACGGTTCCGTTCGACACACCTGCCTGCTTTGCGACATCCTTTATCGAAGCCATCATTCCTCACTCGGTTTCGCGCAAACAAGTTCATCAACCACTCGAACTTATTTTGCCGAACAGGCAATTGACAATGTTGATTTGTCATGCAAACGTTTTAATAAATTAACAAGAAAAAAACAAGAAAAGAGTGGGAAGGTGCAAAAATATGCTTATTTGTCTTATTTCGCATGCTTTTGACGATAATATCGTTCGCATTACACCTTACCCAAGCATTCGTCCCGCATGGATCCTGCGCGGGAGATCGTCCGATGCGACGGCGTGATCAACAGCGTGTCGGGCGCATAGGCCTTTGGCTTTTCATCCTGGTCTCGGTGCTGTTTTTTGTTGTGCCGCTTTATGTGATGATCGTCACATCACTGAAAACAATGCCGGAGATTCGTGAGGGCGGAATCTTTGCTCTTCCTCGAAACCTGACCTTCGATCCATGGGTGGAAGCCTGGTCGACGGCCTGCACGGGGCTTCGCTGTTCGGGTCTGAGCGGCGGCTTCTGGAACTCGGTTAAGATCCTTGTTCCGAGCGTTGCGATCTCCGTGCTATTCGGGGCGGTGAACGGCTATGCGCTTTCCTTCTGGCGGGCCAGGGGAGGGGAGGTCCTGTTCGCGCTATTGATGGTGGGCGCTTTCATACCCTACCAGTTGTTCATCTATCCCCTGTCGCTATCGTTCGCAGCCGCCGGCATCGGCAGCTCCCTCACGGCCGTCGTGCTGATCCATGTGATTTTTGGACTGCCGATTACAACCCTGGTCTTCAGGAACTACTATTCCGGCCTGCCGATTGAGCTCATCAAAGCGGCGCGGATCGACGGTGCGGGCTTTTGGCGCATCTTCGTATCAATCCTATTACCCATGTCGGGGCCAATCACCGTGGTGGCTCTCATCCTGCAGGCAACCGGCATCTGGAACGACTATCTCTTCGGCCTCATCTTTGCCGGTCAGGGCAACCAACCGATGACCGTCCAGCTGACGGCCTTGGTGAATACGCGCCTCGGCGAGCGACCTTACAATGTTCACATGGCAGCAACGATTCTCACCGCGCTTGTTCCACTGTTGATCTATCTCTTCTCAGGACGCTGGTTCGTCCGCGGCATTGCGGCTGGAGCCGTGAAAGGATGACCATGTCTTCTCCTGTAGCAAACTCGGTATCGGTCGCCAATCTGACGGTTGCCTACGGGGCGGCAAAAATCCTCGACAGACTTTCGCTCGATGTCCCCAATGGCGAGTTCCTGGTGCTTCTCGGTTCCTCGGGATGCGGCAAGTCGACCTTGTTGAACGCGATTGCCGGTCTCCACGATGTAACCGATGGCCGGATCGAGATCGCTGGCCAGGATGTCACCTGGAGCGAACCGAAGGATCGCGGCATCGGCATGGTCTTCCAGTCCTATGCTCTTTATCCGCGCATGAGCGTCGCCCAGAACATGGGCTTCGGCCTCAAGATCAAAGGTATGAAGACTGAGGAGATCAGCGCGCGTGTCGAGCGTACGGCCAAGCTCCTTCAGATCGATCACCTGTTGAAGCGCAAGCCGGCCGACCTTTCGGGCGGCCAGCGCCAAAGGGTCGCGATCGGCCGCGCGCTGGTCCGCGATGTGGATGTGTTCCTGTTCGACGAGCCGCTATCCAATCTCGATGCTCAGCTGCGTGCCGAATTGCGCGTCGAGATCAAGAAGCTCCACCAAAGCCTCGGCAACACGATGATCTATGTGACGCATGATCAGGTGGAGGCAATGACGCTTGCGGATCGCATCGCGGTGATGAAGGCCGGGCGCATCCAGCAGCTCGCCCCACCCGCCGAGGTCTATGCCCGGCCGGCTAACCTCTTCGTCGCCGGTTTCCTCGGCACGCCCAAGATGAATTTCATCGAGGGCGATATCCTGCAACTGGAAGGCGCACAGATCTTCCAGGCGGGGGACTTGCGTTTCCCGCTGCCCAGCGGGGTCGGCTACCATTCGGGCGGCGCCATATTCGGCATTAGGCCCGAGCATATCCATCTCGTTGACCAAGGAATGGACTTCGAGGGCCTGGTGATGCAGGCACAGGTTTCACTCGTCGAGCCGCTCGGCCCCGAAACGATCGTGTGGGTCCAACTGGCTGACATTCAGCTCTCGTTGCGCACTGCGCCGGAAATGACGCCTACGGCCGGCAACTCCATTCGTATCGGATTTGCGCTCGAAAACGCATCGTTTTTCGACGCTCAAACGACGGCGCGCATCTGAAATTCATTCCGAGAAAGTACATCGATGCCATTGCAACACATCCTCTCATTTCAGCTCTATTCGTCCCGGGCGTTTCCGCCGATAGGTAAGCAGTTGAGCGAACTGGCGGCCCTGTCATATACGAATGTTGAGCCTTATGATGACCTCTATGCGGATCCGGAGGCTTTCGCCGCTCTTCTCATCGGCAATAGTCTGACGGCGATCAGCGGCCATTTTTCGCTTGCCGTGCTGGAGGCGGATCCGGAAAAGGCGATATCAATCGCTCAAGTGCTCGGCATGTCGATCATTGTTGCCCCCTGGCTTGATCCGAAAGATCGTCCTATGGACGCTTCAGGCTGGAAGGCGCTCAGTCGCCGGCTGTCGGCAGTTTCTGCGCGCCTTGCAGACAGCGGGCTTCTCTTTGCCTGGCACAACCACGATTTCGAGTTCGTTGCATTGCCCGATGGCTCTTACCCCATTGAGCATATGTTCGAAGGAAACGACGTCGGCTTTGAAATCGATGTCGCCTGGCTCATCCAGGCGGGTGAGGATCCGGTTGCCTGGATGACGCGCTACAGCGACCGCATCGTCGCGGTGCACATCAAGGATATCGCGCCGCAAGGCGAAAATCTGGATCAGGATGGCTGGACGGACATTGGTAAGGGAGTGATCGACTGGAATGCCCTTTGGCCAGTCGTCTCATCGACCGCCGCACGGCTCACCGTCATTGAGCATGACAATCCGGCAGATTGGCTCGGTTTCGCGCGCGATAGCGCCGCGACCGTGAGGCGCATCGCGTCGGCGTGAGGAGAAGATCATGACCCTGAAGGTTGGAATCATAGGCTGCGGCAATATTTCGGATACCTATCTCGGCAACAGGTCGCTGTTTCGCGATCTTTGCTACACGGCCTGCGCCGATCTTCGGCCTGAAGCGGCCGCAGCCAGGGCGGAAACGTTCGGGCTCCAAGCCCTATCGGTCGATGCGCTTCTCGCCCGTGACGATATCGATATCGTTCTCAACCTGACGGTGCCGGCAGCCCATGCGGAAATATCGCTGCGCGCCATTGAGGCCGGAAAGCATGTCTTCAGCGAAAAACCTATGGCAGTCAGCCTGTCCCAGGGCCGGGCCATGCTTGAAGCTGCGGAAGAACGGGGGCTGCGCGTCGGAATGGCACCCGACACCGTACTCGGTCCCGGGCTGCAAATCGCGCGTCGCCTTGTCGATGAGGGCCGGATCGGAAAGGTGGTCAACGGTCTCGCGGCGGTATTGTCGCATGGCATGGAAGACTGGCATCCCAGCCCTGAATTCTTCTTCAAGCAAGGTGGTGGTCCAGTCCTCGACCTCGGCCCCTATTACATTAGTGCCCTCGTCCAATTGCTTGGCCCCATAAGGCAGGTGCAGGCCGTCGGTAGCATCGGAAATACCGAGCGCATCGTCACCGCAGAAGGGCCGATGAAAGGAAGGTCGATCAAGGTCGAGACCTTCACGACGCTGAACGCCTTGTTGAGCTTCCATTCGGGTGTCGACATTCCGTTCCTTGCCAGCTGGGACGTCTGGTCCTCGGATCTACGACCGATCGAACTGCATGGCGCGGAAGGATCGCTGCGGGTACCGGATCCAAACGGCTTCGGTGGTGTCGTCGCCTATTGCGGGCGCGGTGGCGACTTCACCGAGATTGATACCTCGGGCATGCCTTTTGGGGCCGACAACCGTCTCTGGAACGGACAGCTTCCCTATAGCTGCTATCGTGGGCTTGGTATGGCAGACATGGCCAGCAGCCTGAAGTGGGGCGTTGCACACCGTTGCTCAGCGGAACTGGGCTTCCACACGCTTGAAGTTCTGCTCGCGCTGGAAGAGGCCGCCCGGTCGCATCGGGCAGTCATCGTGTCAAGCACTTGCGAGCGCCCGGAAATCCTGACCATGGACGGCGCCACCGCTCTCATGAGCGGCAGCGGAGCAGACGTCTGCAGCGCAATTGTCTCATAGGAAAAGCGAAGCATTTGACCAGCAAAAAAGGGGAACTGAAATGTCCAAGCGAGTGACAGCATATCTTGCCTTCTGTGCAGCCGCAATTCTTGCCACGTCCCCTGTACGGGCAGAACCTGTCAAGGCGGAAGTCATGCACTGGTTGACCTCAGGTTCGGAAGCGGCGGCGATGAAAGTCCTGTCTGATGCTTACAGCAAGGCGGGCGGACAGTGGGTCGACAACGCCGTGCCTGACTATGACAGTGCGATTGCAGCAGGCACCACCGCTATCCTGAATGGCAATCCTCCCGCGGCGCTGATGTTCAACGCCGGAACGCAGTTCCAGGATCTCGCCCAGCAAGGCTATCTCGCCGACCTGTCCGGCTACGCCAGCGAACAGAAATGGGCCGACGCCCTGCCGTCCTCGCTGCGCGAGGCAATCACCTACGAAGGCAAGATCTTCGGCCTGCCCATCGACGTCCAATCAGAGAGCTGGGTCTTCACGTCCAAGGCAGCTTTCGCCAAGGCAGGGGTGGAAATGCCGACGAAATGGGACGACTTTTTCCCGATGCTGGACAAGCTGAAGGCTGCCGGGTTCGTTCCGATCGCCCATGGCGGCGAGTCCTGGCAGGAGCTGGAGCTTTTCTACACCGTGATGATGTTCCGCGGAAACCGCGATCTTTACGAGGGAATTTTTATTAAAGGCGACGAGGCGGTTCTCACCACACCGGAATTCAAGGAATTTTCCGAGGATTTCAAAAAGCTTACCAATTATATCGATCCCGGCGCACCCGGACGGAAGTGGAACGATGCCGCAGCCATGGTGATCCAGGGCAAGGCAGGCATGCAGTTCATGGGTGACTGGGCGAAGAGCGAATTCGTCGCGGCCGGCCAGAAGCCGGGTGTCGACTTTGATTGTTTCCTCGGGCTTGGCGGCAACGAAAACTACGTCATGATATCCGACGTCTTCGTGCTGCCCGGCGGCAAGGGGCTGGAGGCGGCCCAGAAGCTACTCTCGTCGACGATCATGTCTCCCGCGGTCCAGGTCGAATTTAACAAGGTCAAGGGGGGCCTGCCGGCCCGCATCGATGCGGAGAATGCAGCGACAGATGTTTGCTCGGCGAAAGGGCAGGCCGCAACCCGGGCAGCCGGGGTCCTGGTCGCCGGTCCGGAGATCTCCATGTCGGCGGACCGCTACGGGTCGATCATGGACGCGATCTCCCAGTATTGGAACACGCCGGACATGACTGCCGACATGTTCATTGAGACCATGCGACAGGCAATCCGGTCCACCGCCGGCTAAGCGCCGGCGTCATACGATCTCCTAGATAGCGCCGAAGGGAACCCCATGCCCGTAGCAAAAGCCAGGACCGCGAAGCTCACCGCTGCAGGCATGACCCTCTGGCCGAGTTGGATCATAGTCATCATTGCCTATATCGGCACAATCATATTTACGATTGGCATATCGTTTACGAATTCGCGTCTCGTCCCGGTGGCGAGTTTTGTCGGCCTTTCGCAATACGAACGCCTTTTCAATACTACGCGCTGGCTGCAATCCATCGAGAACATGTTCGTTTTCGGCGTGCTCTTCATCGTCGCATGCATGGTCATCGGATTTCTGATGGCCGTTTCCCTCGATCAGAAGATCCGCTTCGAATCGACCTTCCGGACGATCTATCTCTACCCATACTCGCTGTCGTTCATCGTCACTGGCGTCGTATGGCAATGGATGATGAATCCGACGCTCGGAATTCAGAAGGCCGTTAACGACCTGGGGTGGACGTCCTTCAGGTTCGACTGGGTCGTCGATCCCGATATGGCGATCTACGCTCTGGTCCTGGCTGCGGTATGGCAATCCGCCGGCTTGGTTATGGCGCTAATGCTCGCCGGCCTGCGGGGGATCGACGGCGACCTCTGGAAAGCGATAAGGGTCGATGGCATTCCGACCTGGCGTGCCTACGTGTCGATCATCCTGCCGATTCTGAGCCCGGTCGTTATTACCGCGACGGTGTTGCTCGGTATCGGCGTGGTCAAATCCTACGACCTCGTCGTGGCAATGACGAATGGGGGGCCAGGCACCGCTACAGACGTGCCGGCGAAGTTCATAATGGATTTCCTCTTCGTCCGGGCAAATATTGGCCTTTCCGCTGCAGGCGCGACGGTGATGCTGCTTGCAGTAACGGCCGCACTCGCGCCATGGATTTACGCAGTCTACATGCGTCCGCCAAAGCGCTGACCTGAGGATCCAACAACAGATGAAATAAACCGATCAAGGGACCCGTGATTTATTGCGCATCTGCGCAAGCAACCGCTTTGAACGAACAGCCGTCCGCCTCTGGTGGTGGAAGGTCAGAACGTCTCGCGGTTTATTCCTTTCGATGAACAGATCTAACTACGCGCAACGGCGCGAGTGCGGGTCTTCTTGCGGCCATGGAAAGCGCAATCCGGCGGGCAATCTCACGCCCTCGGACCCCTACCTAAGCCGTTCACGCCATCCCCCAGATGCGGGCGACGCCGTGTTCGGATCATTGACGATGGGTGGGTGGCGTCGTCGGCGTGGCATTTTCAGACGGAAGGCAGTCTGGGTGTTGACGTCGGTTTGACACCCTAAGCCTTTGCCGAGCGAGCGACCCATTTGTGCCCATCTCATTTTTGCATGGAGATAGTTGCTCATGTTTCTTCCAAGGCCGTATGGCCGAGAACTCGCCGTGGGGCAGCGCTCGGAGCTGAGGGTTCTCGACGTCGACGGGGGGGCGTCGCGCCTCGTATACTCGACCGAGTTTCTGATCGAGGCTCCGAATTGGATGCCGGATGGAAAAACGTTGGTCTTCAATGCTGGGGGGGAAATCTGGAAGCTATCCCTCTCCGGCGGTGAACCTCAGCGGATCGACACTGGGCCTCTTCAAGATCTCAACAATGATCATGTTGTGTCGCCGGACGGTCGGTTCTTATATTTGAGTTCCGACGACGGCCATTTATATCGCGTTCCTGTCGCCGGAGGGAATCCGGTGCGGATCTCCAACGCTCATGCGGCACCATTTCACTACTACCTTCACGGTATATCGCCGGATGGTCGAGAACTTGCTTTCGTAGCCTTAGAAAAAGATGGGACCCGGACGCGCGCCAATATATTCACAATCCCTGCCGATGGCGGTTTGGATCGCCGGCTGACTGACATGGCGGAGCCTTGTGATGGACCAGAATTCGCCCCCGACGGAAAGTGGATCTATTTCAACTCGGAGCGCGCCGCGCGCAGGCCAGGCCACGCCCAGATCTTTCGGATGGCACGCGATGGCTCCCGTCTTTCGCAATTGACCAGCGACGAACGCGTCAATTGGTTTCCCCACATCTCGCCCGATGGCAAAAACATCGTCTATCTGAGCTATCCGCCCGACACGACTGGTCACCCCGCTGACTGCGATGTGATCCTACGACTCATGCAGATTTCAGGAGGAGGCAAACGCGACCTGGCCCGGTTCAACGGGGGTCAAGGAACAATCAACGTCAACAGCTGGTCGCCTGATAGTCGCTCTATTGCGTTTGTGATGTTTCCTTTCTGCACCGCCCCCTCGTGCCTTCGACTCCCTTGATAAGGTCGACCGACAATGATGGCGCTCCGAATCGCTCCTAGATAAGACGCTTGACCGCTAGTTCGACGTCGAGGCTCAGGACAAGGCCTGGGACGCAGAACTGACACTTGACGGGCTTCCATTCGTTTCCAGAGCCACCTCCAGGTAAGAACCATGCGTCAATCTGCGACGGGACCGACGGAAGGGCGGTAATGCAGGCTGGTCTGGACGCGCGCGGTCAGTGTTTCGCCTTTAGGGTAACGCCATCCGATGGACGCCTCCTGGGTGGGCTTATCGACGTGGCGCCATGCGTCCGACGCCAGGCGGCACTGAAGGTAGGGGATGCCCACGCAGAGCACCACCTGCGCGAATGTAAACGCGTAGCGGGAGATCGAGCATCGCGATTGAAGGGGCTGATCCTCAGGATGATCCGACGCATCAGGAAAGATCCGTGGTGCGCCGCGCATGCATAAAGTCCGATGATTGCGGCGATGCGCAGGAAGAAGCCAACGGTGGACTCATTGAAGTCCCAGAAATCCATCGAGACTTTCATCAGTAGCCTGTCCCTGAATCCCAGGTCCATGCTGCTGCGCGACCCAAAGATTGCGATCACAATTGCGAGAGCTTTGAGCAGCAGTCTCCTGAACTGATTGTCGGAACTGATGTCGAGCAGATGGCGTACGACATGCGACTACCGTCCAGCGATAGCCGATATGCAGGGAAACGATCACCAGCATCCAGTACGCTACCGCGATATGGATCTGCGGGGCATTAAAGCCACCGTTGAACGGTAAGAACGCCCCGAGCAGGCGGGAGATAATGACGCTCGTCGAAAGGAGAGTCACCACGGCAAGCAGGAACGCGAGATTGATCAGGTAATAGGCGAGCGCAACCGCCCCTGAACCGACTTTTTACCGCCGATGACCACCAATGGCGGTTCAAGATATTGTGACAAACGGCCAGCGCCGCAAGCGCGAAGCCGCCGACTTCATGGAACGTGTCGCCGAGCCAATTAATATGCTGGCGCGAGGAGAAGAAGGCATGTCGCGCAAGCATCGATCGGGAGACGAAGGGAAAACGTGCTGATTGTGACTCAGTTCACGGGCGTTCCGTGGAAAGCCTCGATCTCGCTGGCTGTGAATAGGAAGTCCCGGTCGCCGACCCCTTGGTGGCACGACTGGCAGCGGCTTGTGTTTTCCGCCGTGTTGACGGATCCGTCCGCCCAGAACCACTGGAACTGCCAGTCGCCCGTTCGCCTCGCTTCGTCGTAGTCGGCGCCCCAGTTGACGCCTTTTTCCATCACGAAATAGCGATAGAGCTTCCCATCACGGTAGTCGATCAGAACAAACTGGGAGCCGGGAGGGACAGGCTTTCCAGCCTTGACCGTGTCTATAAGGGTCTGCGTCGCCTTGATATGAGTGACGGAGTCGCCACGCTCGCGGCCGGTGTAGTGCACCAGTTCGTCGAGGTTCGTAGGAAACTTTACGCGGTTGGTTTCGGCATGAACCTGCCAGGCGACGAATGTGGCCGACCCGATCACTGCGACGGCGCATAGTGCATGCTTGATAAACAGCTTCATCTGTTCTCCGGGACGCCAAAGTCGGCGAATTAGGGGAAGGTGAGGCCGGTCATGACCGGCGTCTCGACTCTCGCGCATCAGCCGCGTGGGCTTTCGAGCGTGCGACCGAAGAAGGGGTTCAGCTTGCCCATGGCGCTGTCCACGTACTGGGGTACCCAGCAAGTTTCGAGTGGGTCGCGTCCTCGCCCGCGACGTTTTCGGTAATCGCGCCGTCATAAGCAAGCGTAAAAGGCTTGTTGCCGTAATCGGCTGCGACTGCGCCGCTAGCGACGAAAGCGACCCCTGCTGCGAGTGCAATGAACTTCATTTTGATCTGCACCTGTATGCTCCATCGACAGCCTATGCGGCTGACCCGTGGGAAGGATGCCGCGGTCCGACGCGTCGACTGCGCAAACAGTAAGGGCTAGGCGAGTGGGGAATTAGAGAGCTGAATAAGATAAGCTTTATATTTTCGGATCATCAATGCAGTTGGCGTCAAATTTACAAAGCAAAACAATGGTATGCGGCACGCTGCGTCAACCGCCGGCATCGATCACGTGGGAATGAACTAAAGGTGATGGATTAAATCCGATTGCGCAGTGCATCGACCAGCAGGGAGAAGGCTGGAGAAGCGAGCCGTCTGGTCGGGTAATACAGATGGTAGCCTGGGAAGGGCGGGGACCAATCCTCCAGGACTGGGATCAGCTTTCCTTCCTTGATGTATGGGAGCAGGTAATCGTCTGGGAGACAGGTTAGTCCGAACCCTTCGAGTGCCGCATCGATGATCATTGCGACGTCGTCGCAGATGAACTGGCCTCCAACGCGGACGTTGAGCGGCTTTCCATCCTTCTCGAACTCCCACGCGTAGAGACCTCCGAGCGTGGGAAGTCGCAGGTTTATGCATCGATGGTTGGTGAGGTCGTGCGGTGAGCTGGGTCTGGGGTTGCTCTCGAAATAGTCGGGCGAGCCGACCACGAGCATTCGCATGTCAGGCCCAATCTTCAGAGCGATCATATCCTTTTCGACCCGCTCGCCGAGCCGGACACCGGCGTCGAACCTCTCCGCGACCAGGTCGATGAGCCTGTTGTCGACCGAGAGTTCGACGTTGATGTCCGGATAGGCCTTCATGAGCCGCTTGGCCGCCGGCATAAGAATGGTCTCAGCCGCGTGCCGTATCGATGTGATGCGTATCGTGCCGCCCGGCGAGCTGCGCATGGCGCCTAGCGCGTCGATCCGGTTTCGTATGTCGTTAAACGCGGGGCGGAGGGTCTCGACCAACTGTTCGCCGGCCTCCGTCGGTACTACGCTGCGTGTCGTGCGGGTCAGCAGGCGGACGCCCATACGGTCTTCCAGGCGGCGGACGGTGTGGCTTAGCGCGGACTGAGAGGTGGCAAGCTGCGCAGCCGCGCGCGTGAAACTTCGTTCTTCTGCGACAGTTAGAAAGGCGACGAGGTCGCCGAGTTCGTCCCGCTTCATTTATGAATCCTTAGTATAGGTTCATGCGGTTCTTAGCATCTAATCCCACTAATCGACCAGCACCAATTTGCACTCACTGGCTGGCGGATGCCGTTCAGGTTGGACCTGGAACAACCGCCAGCCTTCATTCACCCGTGGAACGACGTCCATCAGGCTTGTCGATCCTAGTGTCCGGACAGCCCCTTGGCGCGGCGAACAACAACAATGGAATTCTAGGAATGACAAGCAACATCAAAGACAAGGTGGTCGTCATCACCGGTGCCAGCAGCGGCCTGGGGGCTGAGACTGCTCGGCATCTCGCAAGGGAAGGCGCGAAGCTCGTTCTAGGTGCCCGACGTGTCAGCAGGCTCAAGGAGCTCGCAGCAGAGCTTTCTCTGAACGGCAACGAAATCTTCCAGGTTGACGTTACGCAACGTCAACAGGTTGAAGATCTTCTTGCTCACGCGGTGGCCGCTCATGGCCGCGTTGACGTCCTGCTCAACAACGCCGGCCTGATGCCGCATTCGCCGCTTGAACGGCTTAAAGTCGACGACTGGGACCGGATGGTGGACGTGAATCTCAAGGGCGTCCTTTATGGAATCGCTGCCGCTCTTCCGTAAATGCAGAGACAGAAGAGCGGGCACATCATCAACACTTCGTCCGTCGCAGGGCATCTCGTCCGCCCAGGTGGTGTGGTCTATTCTGCCACGAAGCATGCGGTGCGCGTGATTTCCGAAGGCCTCCGCCAGGAGGTCAAGCCCTTTAATATCAGAAGCACGATCATCTCTCCGGGCGCTATCAAGACCGAGCTTCCGGATCATATCAGCGAATCGGACATCGCCGCCGGTGTCAAAGACTTCTGCGATAACTTCGCAATCCCTGCAGACAGCTTCGCTCGTTGTGTCGTCTTCGCGATCAGCCAACCTGACGACGTCGACATCAACGAAATCCTGTACCGGCCCACAGCGCAGCAGCTCTGACCAGGGAGGAGCGGTAGTCAGAGCTGCTTCTTTTCATGAATGAGGTTCATAGGCCTTTGCGGTCCGGGACATCTAATGTTTCCGACCGCAGCACCTACGTCCGGCCTGTCGTCAGTTCAAAAGGAGAAAGACTCGTGAAGAACCTAGCAGCCAGCATCGCCATTTCGGCCTTCGCAGCAACAGGGGCAGAGGCAGAGGCAGAGAAAAATCCACGCGTGGCCCCTCCAGCAGTCTACGACATCGCGCCTGGGCTGGGACATTTTACCGACGATGTTCTGTTCGGAGAGTTCTGGAAACGCAAGGATCTCACGCCTCGTGACCGCAGTCTGGTGACGATATCCGCACTGATTTCAACCGGGAAGGGTCATGTTCTCGCAAATCACGTGAAGCGTGCGCTCGAGAACGGCGTCGAGCCTGTTGAAGTCGGTGAAGTCGTGACACACCTCGCATTCTACTCGGGATGGCCCAATGCCATGTCCGCCGTGACCGAGGTGAAAAAGGTTTTCGACGAACTGAAGATAGCACCTGTCACGGACAGCAGCGATGAAAGGATTCGGCTCGATCCCGCAACGGAAGCTGCCCGCGTCGCTTCGGTGGAAGCCAGCGTCGCATCGACCGCTCCGGCATTGGCCGAACTGACCAACCGGGCGCTGTTCGGCGATCTATGGCTCAGGCCTGACCTGTCGGCCCGCGACAGAAGTCTGGTCACGATGTCCGCACTCGTCGCGATGGGGCAGCCAGACCAGTTCGCATTTCACGCCAATCGAGCTCTCGACAGCGGCCTGACGTCGGAGGAGGCAGCGGAAGTCGTCACCCACGTTGGCTTCTATGCGGGTTGGCCCCGCGCCATGTCGGCGGTTCCAGTTCTTAAGAACGTGCTTGAAACGCGACGCGCATCCGCCGGCCAGGCTGGTGGCGACTTGAAGATCGTCAGGCGGGGCTCCGACCCTGTGGCGGGTCCTGCCGCGCGGTTTACAGGTTCAGTCCAGGTTTCTGCCGCGTACAAAGGCGACGGTGGTGCGCGCATCGGCGGAGCCACGGTGTCATTCGAGGCGGGTGCACACACCGCCTGGCACACGCACCCGCTGGGTCAGACCTTGTTCGTCGTCTCCGGTCGTGGATATGTCCAGAAGGAGGGTGGTCCGATCGAGGTAATCGAACCGGGCGACGTCGTGTGGATCCCGCCGATGGTGAAGCACTGGCACGGCGCTTCTCCTGACGAGCCAATGGTGCATTTCGCAGTTTCCGAAGCTGTCGATGGGAATAGCGTCAATTGGATGGAGAAGGTTTCGGTAGAGGATTACCGCAAGGATCCCGACACCGAATAACGAATGTAGCGAGTGGGAGAAGCGTAATGCAGACGCCGATCAAACGAAGAAACCTGATCGTTTCTTGACCTTTGGCGGCCGCAGGTCTAGCGATGGCGGGAGCTAAGGCTTCGGCCATCTTTGAGATCATGCCTTGAAAGCCTTATCCTGAGGATTACGAGCAGACGGTCGCGCAAGCTCGGCAGGGGACCGCGGACGGATTCCTGCCGCCGCTGGAGCAAATGGTCGAGAATCTTTTCCTGATACGACGAGATCTATCTTGGCTTCCCGATATGGGGCACGACCGTGCCTCCTGTGACACGGTCGTTCCTTCGGGTGCACGACCTTGGCAGAAAGACGGTGCGCCCGTTCGTGACACACGGAGGATACATGTGCCGACACACGAGGCGGCTGCAGAAAATCATTGGGATCTCTGCAAAATTGGGATGTCCGGTAAGCGGGCAAAGAATTCCTCGTCAGCGACTGAGATGCGGTGAAAGTAGCAAAAGATCAGCAACAGAGAGCCGATCCGCCACCGTTGCAGCCTGGTGCCAATAGGGATATCCGAGTGGCGTCGCGCTGGCATCGTCGAGCCGCGCGCATTCGTGTGCACTCAAAGTCAGCGCAGTGGAACCGATACTGTCGAGGCACTCTGCAAATGTTCGCGGGCCAATAATCACCGATGTTACAACTCGTCTATTTAGCAGCCAGGCTTGCGCGACCTGCGCGACGGTGGCGCTATGATGCGTTGCAATAGCGCGAACTACATCCAGGATTCTAAAAAGGCGGTTCGTGTCCGGGGCTGGTGGTTCGCGCCAAGTATTCAGATCAGCTGACGATCGGTCTATCTTTCCGCTGAGCAGACCGGTCGCCAGCGGACTCCAGACGAGGACGCCCACCCCTTGGTCCAATCCGATGGGCAGCAGCTCCTGTTCAGCCTCGCGAGAGAACAGGGTGTAATGAATCTGCTGGCTTTCGAAGCGCCGATGACCATTGCGATCGGCGACCCAGAGTGACTTCATGAGGTGCCAGCCGGAGTAGTTCGAACACCCGATATAGCGAACCTTGCCTGCCTCGACCAAGCGATTTAAAGCATCGAGCGTTTCCTCAAGTGGGGTCAATCCGTCCCAGCCATGCACCTGGTAGAGATCGATCCAGTCCGTCTTAAGACGCTTCAAGCTGGCCTCGCACGCGGTGATGATCTGGCGCCGCGAAAGCCCGGCGTCGTTCGGCCCCCCGGAGCGGCTGAAACGGACCTTGGTCGCGAGCAAGACGCTGGGACGGCGCTTGCCGAGAACTTGTCCGATCAGAGTCTCTGACTGACCGTCCCCGTAGACATCGGCAGTGTCGACCAGGTTAATGCCAGCATCGAGACAGGCGTCGAGGATTCTGCCTGCATCGGTCGGGGCGACGTGCGAGCCGCTTCCTCGCGCCATATCGGTTCGCCATGCAACCGTACCGAGTGCCAGTGTTGAAACCTTAAGGCCCGTTCTACCTAACTGACGATATTCCAAGCCGTTTCTCCTCGATCACGTTGCGAATAAGGCACAGGTTTTTGCATTCATTTTCGACGAGACACGTGTCAAAAGGCACCTTCTTGCGATATCATGCCTCAATTGAACCAATGACTTGAGACTGGCCCGCCTTTGGAAAAAGCCGCTGAAACAATGCGATGGGACATCGCAGCGATAGAAACACCGGTCGGTACGCCCGACTCGCAGAAGGCGCCTGGTGAGAGCCAAGACCTTCTGACCCGTAAGGTTGCGTCGATAATTAGAGATATGATTGTGCAGGATATCCTGCCGCCCAATACCAAGCTTCGGGAGAAGATGCTGATTGAAAAACTTGGCGACCAGATTTCCACGTCGCGCACACCGCTGCGCGAAGCCCTCAAGGTGCTCGCCTCCGAGGGTCTCGTGCGGCTGGTACCGAACCGGGGCGCGGTTGTCGCTGATCCTGACATAGCAGAAATAGCAGACATGCAACTGGTTCTGGCGACAATGGAAGGACTCGCCGGCGAACTTGCCGCTCGGCGCGCGACGGATCAGGAGATCAGCGAGATCGCCGCCACGCACTATGAAATGTTGGCCGCGTTCCACAGAAACGACCGCTTCACGTACTTCAAGTTCAATCAACTGATCCACAAGAAACTTGTCGCCGCGACGCGCAACACAGCTCTCGCAGACCTTCATGATAAGCTCAACAGTCGGCTCTATCGCATCAGATATAAAGGCAATCTTCGGCATCAGGACTGGAAGGAGGCGGTTCAGGAGCATGAGCTGATGCTGCGGGCCTTGCAGCGACGGGACGGGGCGGAGCTGGCACGGATTTTGGCATCGCATTTTGGCACTCGTTCCGAACTGATCTCGCTGTCCGACCGGGGCGAAATTGCTGATACGCAACAGACCGCATGACAGTCCGTGTCATGACGGAGAGGTCAGGCGGTAATGGCGGGTCGCGTTTCCACGAAAAACAGAATCCTTCTCGGCTTCTGAAGTCCCAGACAAAGCATCCTCGACGACCCCGACCCAGGCATCGTAGTGGTGGGTGAGATCTGAAACCGGCCAATCGCTGCCAAACATGCACCGTTCGACGCCAAAGGCGTTTATGGCGCGAACAACGTATGGTCTTAGCTGCTCAGGCTTCCAATCGACGGGGTCGGCGCCAGCGATGGCGCCCGAGATCTTGCAAACCACGTTTGGCAGTGCGCCCATCTGACCGATCAAAGACCACCATGGCTCGCGCAGATCGTGTTTGATGTCTGGAAGGGCGATGTGGTTCAGTGCGAAGCTCACCTCGGGACAACGCCGCGCTATTTCGAGAGCATAGGGCAGCGCCCAATGCTGGATGCCGAACTCGAAAGACAAGCCAAATCTACCAACTAGCCTGACGCCAGCAAGAAAGTCTTCGTCTAGCGATCTGCCTGGATTGCCTGGAAAGCGCCGAATTCCGCGCAGGCCACGATGCCTGGAAAGCGCCTCCAGATCGCCTTTTACGGCCGCCCCACGCTCGACCGGCGCATCGGCTACGATCGCGACCACCTTGGGGTCCGTATCCATGAGGTGTTGCCCGAAAGACGCCTCCGCCAGGAAGGCGTCGCCATCGGAATGGGCCTCCACGAAAACCATGCCCTCGATCTCCGCCTTGAGGCCGCTGCCAAGCAGATGCTCGGGGAGGTGGGGCTCGGTAAGGATCTTTCCTCTGGAGGGCATCCAGCTGTAGCTTACCGCGGAATGGTCAAAAAGGTGGACATGGCTGTCGATGAGTTTGCGAGCGAGCATGAAGTTGGCCTTTGTCCTATGACGATAGGGAGAAGGGCAGGGCTGAGACGGCGAATCTCGGCCCTGGAAGAGATTTGTTAGTCGACCCGTGACCAGAGGTTTGGGAGAGTATTGACGTTCTCCTGGGTCACGACGCGCCCTTTCACGAGACAACTGTTTTTTGGGCAGCCAACGGCTTGCTTGTTATGAATTGCAATGGCGACCCTGACGAATTCCTTAGCTGTCAGGAACGCGTCGTATGAAGTGCCAAGATCCAGGTAACCTTCCCGCATGGATTTTACCGCGGCCGGGAACACGTCCTGGGACGCGACGTAGACGTGCTTGGGGTCTCCAGTTTTCACCCACCTTCCCGCGCCCTCTAGCGCCGCCTGGATCGAAGGCAGGAAGTTGTCGCTTGGAAGAAAGACGCAATTTGCATCCGGATATGCTGCAAGAGCATCCGCCAGGCCCGAACGCATGCGATCGGCAAGCCAATCGGTTGGAACCGTTACCAGCGTCGTGATCACACCCGACTTATCTGTCGCATCATGCCATCCTTTGGCGCGCTGTACTGCGTTCACGTCCGTCGTGCCGCCGAGCATCTCGATGCATTTTCCCTGGACGCCTTTAGACTTGAGCAACTCGACGAGCGCCAGTGATGCGCTAAGACCTTCGTCATATGCATCAACGCCAACGTGGGCGGTCGGCGTAACCTTCGAGGTTGTCGCACGGTCGAAGGTCACAAAAGGTATGCCGGAGTCGAGAGCGGCCCGGATAGGGGCTCCCGACCCGCTGTCGGCCAGTCGCGCCATGACCAGGTCAACACCGCTGTTGATCAGATCCTCGACGTTCGACGTCTGTCGTGATGGATCCCCTTCGGCGACGTTGACCACCAGTTTGATATCAAGACCGGCGGCCTCGCCCTGCGTTTTGGCTTCGGCGGCGATATACTCCTCCATTTTGGAGATGATCTCGCCGTTCTTGTCATCCCATGCGATGCCAATCGTGAAATCCGCAGCCAGTGCGATGGAGGATGTTGCGAGAAGCGCAAGCCCTCCGAAAATAGGCAAAAGATATTTCTTCATTCCGTTCTCCTCCCTCGATTCAGCGCCGGTTCATTCGGCGCAGATTCACCTTTGAACGCTTGCGTTCTCCTGCAGGCCTGGTTGCTCCAGTTCTGGCAGGGTTTCGGGCGCGATAGCGCGCATCCTGCGGCGTCGCGCCTTCAGAGCGTCCGCGAACATAGCCACGAAAATGAGCGCCCCCGAAATTACTCGGTATGCATAGGGATCGGCGCCGATCTGGGTCAGCCCGGTTGCAATGAGCTGAAAGACGAAGGCGCCCAACACCAGCTGGGGCCACACCGTCCCGCGCCCTCCAAAAAGACTGATGCCGCCAACTATCACCACGGCGACCGCGCTGAATTCCATGCCGCGCCCGACCGAAGTGCTCAGAAGGCTGACCTGCAGCACGCTCATCGCTCCGCCAACCGCCGCAAGAAATCCCGACAGTGCAAATCCAGCGAAAAGAACGAAGTTGGTGCGAATGCCGAGGCGCCTCGCCGTCTCCTCTCCGTTTCCTATCGCTGTCATGTGCCGCCCGAAAGCCGTGCGGCGGTGGATATAGTGGACGGCGAGGACCACTGCTAAGGCGATCAGCACGTCCAAATTGACGGGGCCGACAGTGAGGTTTCCGATCCAGCGCACGGAGTCGGGGAGCGGGAAAGTTCCGGCGTTGGTCATTTGCAGCGCGACGCCGCGAAATCCAATCATCGTCCCCAGCGTCGTGATCAACGGGTTGATTCCAAGCACGGTCACGATTAAGCCATTCAGGGCTCCAAGAACGATGCCAACAAGAAGGGCGAGAGCTAGCGCCAGCACCGGCGGAACGCCTCCATCCAACATCAAGATGACGGCGGTCGAGGTGGCGAGAAGCGCTATCGATCCGATCGAGATATCGATCTTTCCCCCGATCACAAGCAATGCCATGCCGCAAGCCGCAACGACGACCGGCGCCATCGTGTGGAACATCGCCAAGAAATTCGAGAGGGTGAAGAAGTACGGCGAGCGGACGCTGAAGAACGCTATGATCAATAGCGTGACGACCAAGAATCCATTGTCCCCGAGAAATCTCGAAATGCAAATCCAGAGACGGCGTTGCGCTATGTTAGTTGACAATTGTGCGTCCTCCGTTGTTTTCCGAAAGGCCCGCCATCAGCGCTTCCTTGCTTGTGCCGCCCGGAAGCTCGCTGACGATTCGCCCTCGGTTCATCAGCAGGAAACGATCGCTTATGCGTTGAATCTCGTCGAGTTCCGAACAAACGATGATCACCGGTACGCCAGAAGAGGCGATCTCTCTGGCGAGACGTAGGATTTCCGCTTTTGCAGCCACGTCGACGCCCCGCGTGGGTTCGTCGAGCAGGAAAAGCTTCGGCCGAGTCGCGAGCCAACGTCCGATGACAACCTTCTGCTGATTTCCTCCAGAAAGGGTCGCGACCGTCTGCTTCGGCGATGAGACTTTGATGCTTAGCTTGTTGATCATGCCCTTCGCCAACGACGCCTCCCGGCGCCCATCGATGGCTCCGAAACGCAGCAGGTTTCTGAGGCTGGGAAAAGCCAGATTGCGCTCGACGGACAACGGTAGAAACAGCCCTTCTCCGCGGCGGTCTTCGGTAACGAAGGCTGCGTAGTTATGCAGCCGCGCCGGCGACACGATCTCAAGCTCACGATCCTTGTCAGTGCGAAGACGGATGACGCCGGTGTCGATAGGATCCAGACCGGTCAACGCCCTGAGCAGTTCGGTTCGGCCGGCTCCCAACAGTCCCCAGATGCCGACGATCTCGCCGGCTCGGATGTCGAAGCTGATGTCAGTCAAGGCGCCGGCACGGCCCAGTCCACGAACCTCAAGCAGAGTTTGTCCTGCCACGCCCGTCGGGCGAGAGAAGGACCTCGGCTTGTCCACTGATGCTGGCTCGTTTTTCTCGCCGACCATAAGCCGGACGATGTCGGCCTGAGTGAACTCGCCGATCAGGCCGCTGCGAACCGTAGCGCCGTTCCGCATGACGGTGACCCGATCGCAAATCTCGAAGATCTCCTCGATAAAGTGCGTGATGTAGATGATGATTGTGCCGGCCTCACGCAATTGTGCGATCGTCTGGAAAAGACGACGTCGTTCACGGTCGGTGAGCGAGGAGGTAGGTTCGTCAAAGATGACGACGCGGGGAGATCTCATAAGGGCCCGGGCGATCTCGACCATCTGCTGGTCACCGGTGCTCAATGCCTCGACTGTTTCGCTTAACGAGAACCGGCAGCCCAATTGATCGAGGATGGGCTGGCATCGGCGGGCGATCTCGGCTTTGTCGATGGCCCAGCGTTTGCCGGGCAAATTGCTGATGCAGATGTTTTCGGCTACCGACATGGCGGGAAGCATGTTCAGTTCCTGTTGCACGAAAGCAATGCCGTGCGACGCCGAGTCGAGCGGGCTCCTGATGTCTAGCGGCTCCCCGTCGATGCTGATTTCGCCAGCGTCGGGCGCCGTCACACCGCCGAGAATGCTCATCAAAGTCGATTTACCCGCGCCGTTGGCGCCCATGAGGGCGTGCACTTCGCCGCCTCTGGCCTCCAGCGTTGCACTAAAAAGAGCCACCACGCCCGGATAGGCCTTTCGCATGTTTTCCATCAACAACACGTTCGCCATCACCGAGCCGTCCTCGCCGCGTTGGTTGCTGCTCTCACGATGTTGTCGAGCGCGATGAAAAGGATGATCACGATGCCTTTGGCGATCAGCGTTACGTAGAACGACACTCCCAGAGCATTGAGGATGTTGCTGATGAGCGTGATGAAGATGGCACCACCTACCGCCCCCAGCGGATGGCCCTTGCCGCCGTAGATGCTGACGCCGCCGACCACGCAGCTGCTGACGATATCGAGGACGATAACGTCCGCGCCCATGTTCGCCGAGGCGGACCCAAGCCGACCCGTCAAAAGAATGGCGGCGACGCCGCCGAGGAGGCCGGCGATGACGTAGGTCGAGAGCAGGACGGGCTTCGCCGGGACGCGGGCGACGCGAGCCGCTTTCTCGCTTATGCCGAGTGCGTAAACCCAGCGACCGTAGCGCGTGCGGCTCGTAAACACGCTGGCGAGCGACGCCAGGACGGCAAGCGCAAGCACAGCGATCGGAATTCCTGCGGGTCTGTGGTTCAGTGTGTCGATGAAGACCTCCGGAAAGCCTTCAACGGTTCTTGAATTGGTGATCCAGACGGTCGCCCCGCCAACAACCGTCATTGTCGCGAGCGTCACTACAAAGGGCAGCATTCGTAGATAGGCTATGGCAAAGCCGTTGAAGGCGCCTATAGCGACAGGCACGCTCATCATTATCAGCAAACCAAGCGGCACCAGTCCGGGTTTCCCGTCCATGACCAAGCCGCCAAGCACTGCTCCGAAAGCCATCGCCGAGGGCAGAGACAGATCGATACCTCCGCTCACCATGACAAATGTCATGCCAATCGCCAGGACGCCCAAGACGGCGGCCTGCAGCAGGATGTTGACCAGGTTGTTCAGCCGATAAAAATGCGGAGCGTAGGTCCATAAGATGCAAAGCACGACCACCAGCGCAAGGATCGGTAGCAATCGCGCCGACAAAATCGTAAACGACCGCTTCCGACGAATCGTCGCCGAATCCACCGCGCCTGGACCTGCGGATGCCGCATGGTTCCCAATACTTTCGGTCAATTCCACCTCCCGCCAACCTGCTTTGCAGCCATGCTGGCACTCTCGACATGATAGAAGATTTTGCATTCATTTTGCAAGTGAGAATTTTATATTTTTCAAATATGCACTGATTATATTAGGTAATTTGAAAAATATACTCCAAAGTCGCTTCGAATTTATGAATGCAAATGGCAGTTTCCGGCGCCAACCACCCTCGGTGGCGGAGCTCGCTGGATGGGCGCGCCTCTGTTGGCGTGGCGGACCTAATGGCACGTGCAGAAGCAAATGAGCCTAGACGATGTTCAGCTCGAAAGTCTGGTCGTTGAGGCCGGCGATCATTCGACCCGGGCCGGGCACTTCGATCATTCCGCAAAGCGTGCCCGTGGTGACAATCATTCCTTTCTTTAGTGGCAACGACGGAAATGGATTGCCCGCATAAGCCAACAGCGACGCAAGGACCGAACCGAACACATGTTTTGCATCCGCGGAATAAATGACATTTCCGTCGTGACTTACTTCGACTGTAGCTCCAGTGACGTCTGCTCCGGGACCCCAGACGCGGCTCGGGTCGGTGACGTAGCCGGCCGTCGAAAGATTATCTGCAAGCTCACCGATCAGTCCCGCGTCGCTTCGCTTGGTGAACCTGCTGCCGATCAGTTCGATACCGACGACGAAACGATCAATGGCTTCGAGGATGCCATGCTCTCCCTTGGAAGCCTCCGCAGCTCTGATGTCCTGACCAAGTATGGCGGCAACTTCCACCTCGATGCCCTGCACCAAGGTCGAACTGACGGTCGCGTTGGTGTTGCTCGTGGTCATTGAAGTGAAGATCGGCGAACCTATGATCAGGCCCTGTGGGACTGCAACCTTCGCGAACCGGACGTCCTCGTGGCGTCCGCTTTGCACCAACGCTTGGATGCGTACTGCTGCCGCCAAATCGAGCGACGCGTATGGCTGTGGATCGACGTCGTTTCGACCGTCGGCCAACGCGTCGATGAGCCTCTGGGCGAGTTCTGCTTCATTCTGCATTCTTCTCTCCATGCGTGGGCGCCAGCGCCACACCCTCCAATTGATTTGTGATCTGCTGATGGGCGGCGCGTCGGCCGGCTACTATGCGGACGCAGAGATCAAGCGCCGCAGCAAGCCCTTCAGCACTCGCAATGCCCTTGCCGGCGATGTCGAAGGCCGTGCCGTGACCTGCCGTGGCGATCGGCACGCAGAGTCCCCCAATCACAGTGACTCCTCGCCCGAGACCGAGCAGCTTGAGCGCGATTTGCCCCTGGTCGTGATACATGGTGACGATTGCGTCGTAACCTCCTTTGAGGACGCGGGGGAAAATGGTGTCGGCCGGGAAAGGCCCTTCGACGAGCATCCCCTGGTCGTTAAGCTCACGGATGGCGGGTTCGATGATCTCGATTTCCTCCTTGCCAAAAACGCCTCCCTCGCCAGCGTGCGGATTAAGTCCTGCCACCGCCAGGCGGGGTTGCTCGACCCCAATACTGAGAAGAAAATCGCGCATTCTTAAAATTGCCGCGAGCACGGTTTCCCGGGTGATCAGTCCCGCGACCGCTCCGACAGGGACATGGGAGGTCACGCGAGAGGTTGACAGCTTGTCCAGGACGTTGATTTCACTGGCCTCCCCTTCGAGAAGGCGGCCGAATAGCTCGGCTTCATCTGCGCCAACGTGGCCGGCGATGGCCATGGCCTGCTTATTGAGAGGGGCGTAAACGATCCCATCAAGGGTGCCGAGCCTCGCCTGGCCGACGAGATATTCGAGTGTGTATAGGACCTCGCCGCCTGCCGCAGCCGAGACTTGGCCCACCGTGTCCAAAGGCGCTGCGAATGGCATGTCCAAGAAAAGAGGAACGGATCCGCCGGCGCGCGCCTCGGTCAACGACGCTATGCGCCTCATGGAAGGGCTTACTCCAGCGACCTTGCATGCGCGTTCGAAGACCGCTCCGTCGCCGACGACAACCGGGACAACGGCGTCCGAGGCCTTCCAATCGGACATCAACCGAGCGGTTATTTCCGGACCGATGCCGTTGCGATCTCCGAGTGTGACGGCAATAATGTCTTTCATTCGTATGCACCACTTCTTTCGAGTTTCTGCGCGGCCGCTCCGTGCGACGGCCGGGGTCAAGATTGCAAGTCTCGGCCGCGGAGCCGGTAGCTGACCGTCACGGGCTCCTGAGCTGTAATTAAAACGTTGGTGGCGACGCCCCGGGTCGAGATCGGATTTTCGGCAACGGCAATCTGGGCTCCGAGATTCATTGGGGCCGCGGCGAGGATGACGCCGAGACAGGCGTTCCTACCGTTCCAAGGAGGATGTCGACGACCCCAATTGCTGATCCAGAGCCAGCAGGACGGCAGCTGGGTCGAATCCCATTCGAGTGACCACTCCACCGCGTCGTGGCGGTCGGTGAACGACATGCGTCCGTCGAGCCCGCAGAGTTGCACGAACTCCTCAGTTGCATAGGGGAGGGGAAGGTCGTTGAGTGAGCAGGTCCCGCCTCCAGCGAGCGGCACTGCGGCAAGGTCGGAGAACTCGGCATCTGGACTGATCAGCGACACGGCAGGCTCGCCGATGGGGTGCGTTATGCCGAAAGCGAATTGTCCGGGCTCGACATGGAACGAACGTGGGGCGCTGCGGAGCGCAAAATTAGGGTGGAGCCCGACAGGCCGTCGGCACCTGCGGCGGGCTTCGATGCGCATGGATACTTCAATGCCGTCGGGAAATGCGGTGATTTTTCGAACGAGCCGAGTTATCGGCGAACTCTCCGGATAGTTGATCGCAAGCACCAGTTGCCTGTCCGATCGACGAACCAGATCCCATTCGTGATGCACCCCGTAGCCATGTGGGAGCAGATCAGCTTCGGTGATCGGCCCGTCTTCCTCGGCAATTGGGACGCGGCTTGCGGCTTGCCAACGCAGCGGCAATCCATCCTTGGCATCGTGTGGCCGCCCTAGACCCACACAAGCATAGTCCGCGCGCATGTTCGCGATCAACCGAGATTCGATCGCGAGTCCTTGATCGAGCCAAGGCGCTTCGTAGAAGGGCTGAAGCCAGCGCTCCTTGCCAACCCGGCCAACCCGAAACGCCGTCCGGCCAATCATCCCTCCGGCCGAATGAACCTCCGTCCGCCCGCCATGCCATTTGAGCACCCAGCTTTTCATAGTTCAATCTCCCGGTCGCAGCATCCCAATTTTGCATTCATTCTGCAAGTAGCATTTCAAGTTCGGGATAAATATGTCCGCTTGCAAAGAATTATCGTTCTAGGTAGTCTTCCAGCTGGGATAAAAATGCATTCTTTTTGACAAAGTGATTGGCGGTAGCGAACGCCGTTTCAACAGTGGAGGAGAGCATGACGGGTGAGAGCGACGTGGAGGAGCCTTCAGCCCTCGGCGATGCCGTACTTATCTTGGTCGAAAAGGGCGACGGCCGGTTGGCCTTTATGAACGTCCGGACAGGATCAGTAGAGACAAGGGTCGAGCTTGCAAAATATCCGCACGAGTTGCTCGTCGATCTCTCGCGGGGCTATGTCCTCGTCGGGCACTATGGACAGCAATCCAGCGCCGAACCCGGTCCTGGAGGCTCATCGGTGTATGTCGTCGATCTTGCGACACGGAAGGTCGTCAACACGCTGAATTGCGCCCCACACGGCAGAATTCACGGGATCGCCCAGGATGGGCGCGGCTGCGTCTACGCTCTAAGCGAGTTGGACGCGATGTTGTTGCGGTTCGAAAGCGCCCTCGGGGCGACTAGGCCGCTTGCTGCAATGCCCGTTGGGGGGAGCAAGAGTCATTTGATCACTGTTACAACGGACGGCCGATACGCCTTCTCTATGAACTTGGCCTCCAGTTCGGTGACAAAACTGAGCCTGGGCGAGCCTCAGCGCCCTCCAGATCCATTGACGCCGGGCGAGCGTCCGGAAGGGAATTGCCTCAGCGCCGACGAGGCAATATTGTTCGTGACTAATCGTGGCTCGGACACGGTGGCTGCGGTGAACGTCGCCGAATGGACGGTCGAGCGTGTTGCCCGGGTGAGACGAGATCCACTGCGCGTCTATCTGGCGGGTCCTGATCGGCTTCTTGTCATCTTTCTCGAAGGCCGTGGGCTCGCACTCCTGGAACAGGAAACGTTGAAAGAGTTGGCCTATATGGACCTGCCGGCAAGGCCGACGGCAGCCTGTGTTGTCGGAAACGGCAAAACAGCATTTATTTCGTTGGATTCAAACCATTCTCTCGAGGTCGACTTACAAACGTTCAAGCCAATCGCAACCCGGGTGACCGGCAACGAACCGGATGCGTGCTTCCTATTGCCGCCGAACTGGAGAGCGGCTGGAGGTCACGATGCGCGTTGACGACGTTCGACGACTGGGTCAGACCGGGCTCGATATCACGGCGATGGGGTTCGGAGGGCACCCCATCGGTGGGTTGCCGATGGTCTTTCCGGACTCCGCACTCGACGCCATCGACAGAGCGCATGCCGTCGGAATCAGACTGTTCGACACGGCCCCCGCGTATGGACGCGGACTGTCGGAGCGGCGGATGGGGCAAGTCCTAGGGGCTAAATCGAGGAACAGCTTTGTTCTGTCAAGCAAGGTCGGGCGTTACCTGGTCCCGGACGCCTCGGCAGATGAGAAGGCGCCCGGAACGCCGATGCGTGTGGTGGTGGACTATTCCCGGGATGCGACACTGCGGTCCATCGAGGCGAGCTTGCACCGCCTCGGGCTAGCACGCCTCGACCTGGTGCTCATTCATGACGTGGACATGCGCGCCCACAAGACTGAGGAGGTATACAAAGCAAGATTTCGTGAGGCCATGGACGGAGCTTATCGAGCGTTGACGGAACTCCGCGACCAACAAGTCATCGGCGCGATCGGAATCGGCGTCAACGAGGTCAAACCCTGTCTTGATTTTGCGTCGGCGGGTCGGTTCGATTGTTTCATGCTCGCTGGACGGTTCACGCTGCTCGAGCACGCCGAGGCTCTCGAGAAGCTTCTGCCGCTATGTCTCGATCAAAGCGTCGGCGTGCTGATGGCTGGGCCTTACAACTCCGGCATTCTTGGCTCCGGTCCGATACCGGGAGCAAAGTACTTCTACGAGGATGCTTCACCCGAAATCTTGGCCCGTACACGCCGCATCCAGGCCGTATGCGAGGAATTTGCTGTTCCACTAGCGGCCGCAGCGCTCCAATTTCCTCTTCTACACAGAGCTATCTCCAGCGTGGTCGTTGGTTCGGTGACGCCTCCTCAGGTCGATCAAAACGTCGAATTCATGAAGGTCGAGATCCCGATCGATCTTTGGCGGCAGCTGCAAGCGGAGAAACTGCTTGCTGAATCCGTTCCCATTGCGGGTGATGGGGGGGAGGACGGTGATGGTCGAAGAAAGCCGGAACTGGGCCGATAGTCGCTCCGCGAGCGCGCGGGGCGGCGGCGGCATGCACTTCGCCTCGCATCTGAAGAAAACTCGCAAGGTGACGGAAGGCGGTCAAAGGAAACGACAGATGACTGATCTCTATGGGTCGACGGCGTTGATAGATTACGCAACTTCACTTTTCGTGGCGGCGGGTCTGCCGCGTGATCGGGCGGAGGTTGGCGCCGTCATTCTGGTGGAAGGTGACCTTTCCGATCGCAGCACCCACGGCCTGGCGCTGCTCCCCAACTACCTCGAGGCACTCGCCAATCGGTCGATGGCGCGCAACGCGGAAATCACGGTGGTTTCTGATAATGGCGCTTCGGCCGTCTGGGACGGCCAGCGGAACCTCGGGCCATGGCTGGTGCATCAGGGCGTCGGACTGGGAATGGATCGAGCTCGCAAACATGGCTCCTTCTGCCTGGCGATCCGGCGCAGCCATCACATCGCAGCGCTTTCGGCCTACTTGCGCCGGGCGACCGAGGCCGGGTTCCTGATCGTTATCACCAGCTCGGACCCATCCACGGCAAGCGTTGCGCCCGCCGGCGGCACCGAGGCGATGATCACACCAAATCCACTGGCAGCGGGAATTCCTACGAGCGATACACCGGTGCTCATCGACATCAGCATGTCGACAACCACGAACGCGTTGACGGCGCGCCACCACAAGGAGGGACGTCCGCTTCCACATCCGTGGTTGCTGAGCGCATTGGGAGAAGCGACGACCGACGCCTCGACATTTTTCGCCGAACCGAAAGGCAGCATCCTGCCTCTCGGCGGATTGGAACTGGGTTACAAAGGGTTTGCAATGGGTTTGCTGATTGATGTGTTGACCTCCGCTCTCGGTGGTTTCGGTCGAGCGGATTCATCGGAAGGGTGGGGCGCATCTGTGTTTCTGCAGCTTTTCTGGCCTCCGGCTTTCGGCGGCAGAGAAGCCTTCCTGCGTCAGACTGATCACCTCGTCGGGCTTGCTCGCAGCAACCGGCCGGTGCCCGGCGGCGGTCAGGTTCGACTACCTGGCGATCGCGCGTCTGCGCTACGATCCGAACGTTTGGCGAAAGGTCTCCCGCTTCACTCGTCGATCCTGCCCGCGATCGAACCGTGGCGGCAAAAGTACAATCTGGTCGCGCCGTCTCCGATCGCCGTTCATAGGCCAGCGTAATGTGAAAGGATCGGGTCTTCCGGAAACGACACGCCTTCGGATGAAGCCGAAGAGACCGATCGATTGTTTGCCGTTCAGTACCGCGACAGCGTTCAGGGGATGGGACCGACCATGCAGGACATGAAGACAGCAACGGTCGTTGGCTTCAGCTTCATGGGGTGGGGGGCCGCTCCCTCCCTTTTGAGAGTCGGTTTCGTCGTGCATGGGTGCGACGTCAATGCCGATGTGCTGCGTCGCTTCGCCGAAATGGGCGGCAATGCCCGTGCCAATCCGGCCGCCGCAATTATCTTCGTCTTCGTTGTCAACAGCACCCAGGCCGAGAAGGTTCTGTTCGGCTCGCAGGGTGCGCGGGAGACGACCGCGAGCGGTAGCGTCGTCCTGCCTTGGGGACCGTCCCGGAGGCGTGCATATTGCCGCGACCGCAGAAGCAATGAGGCTCGCGGCCACGGCCGGCATCGATCAATGGATGCTCTACGACGTCTTGCGCGCTTCGGCCGGCTCGTCCTGGATGTTCGAAATCGCGGCGAGCACATCGTTTCGGGCGACTACACCGCGCGGTCCGCGGTCGACATCTTCGTTAAGGACCTCGGCATCGTGACGAGCGAGGCAGAGAAAACGGGTGTCGTCACGCCGCTCGCGGCCGCGAAAGTCCTTGCCCGCAAGAGCGGCGTCGCCCTTCCGGGCATGGAAGGACGACGCTGATGGCGACCGTGCTTGGCTGCATCGCGGACGACTTTACCGGCGCAACCGACCTCGCGGCGCTCCTCGCACGCAGCGGCGTGCCTGTCTCTCTGCGGATCGGGGTACCGGTAGATGGCAGCGATGACGCGGCTCCCTTCGAGGTCATCGCCTTGAAATGCCGGACAACGCCGGTCGGAGAAGCCTTGGAGCTGACGCGCCAGGCTTTCTACTGGCTGAAAGCGGCCGGTGCGAAGCATTTTTTCTGGAAGTACTGCTCCACCTTTGACAGTACGGCGGAAGGCAATATAGGCCCGGTCGCCGAGATGCTGATGGCGGGACTGGGAGTGAACCAGACTATCTATTGCCCGGCCTTTCCTCAGAACGGCCGCACCATCTTCATGGGGCATCTTTTCGTTGGTGAGCAGCTTTTGTCGGAAAGCCCGATGAAGGACCATCCGTTGACGCCAATGCGCGATTCGAGCCTTGTTCGGCTTCTGGTCCCACAGGTGCGTGCAAAGGTCGGCCTCGCCAATCACCTTGTGGTGATGCAGGGACCGGCTGCGGTGAAGGCAAGGCTGGACATTCTCGCATCCGAAGGCGTCGCTCATGTCATCACCGACGCGGTATCGGACGAGGACTTGAAAACGATCGCTGCCGCGACGGCGGATATACCGCTGATGAGTGGTGGCAGCGCCATCGCGGGCCAGTTGCCGCGCTTCTATGCCGAACGGGGATTGATCGAAGTGCATGTGCGAAAATATTCGGGCGCCGCCCCGAAGGGTGGTCAGATCGTACTCTCCGGCAGTTGCTCGACCATGACACGCAAGCAGGTCGCTTACTACGCCGGCAAAAGCGCCAGCCTGCGGCTTGATCCCCTCAGGATTGCAAGCGAGGGGGTCGGCATAGCGGAGGCTTGGCTGCAAGAGCGCTCTTCCAAGGAGCCGAAGCTCATCTTTGCCACAGCTGAACCAGAGGAGGTGCGCAAAGCCCAGGAAAAGCTGGGGCTCGAGGAAGCGAGCCAGGTGGTGGAAAAAGCGCTTGCCAGCTTGGCGCGGCTGGCTTTCCGATCCGGCGTTCGTCGTTTTGTGGTCGCGGGCGGCGAGACCTCCGGTGCGATAACGCAGGCGCTGGGGATCACGCAGCTGGAGATCGGCCCAGAAATCGCTCCCGGTGTTCCCTGGACCTTCGCGCAGGTGGAGGGCGAGCGGGTGGCGCTGGCGCTCAAATCCGGCAACTTCGGCGATGAAGCCTTCTTCGAGAACGCGTTCGCACTGCTGGACGCCGCATGAGCGAGGACATGCGGCTGAGGTACGACATATGTTTGATGGCAAAGTCGCTCTACGACCGCGGTCTGACGGCTGGCTCCTCGGGCAATATTTCGGCGCGGCTTTCGTGCGGTTGCTGGTGACGCCGACCGGCCGCTCCTTCGGCACGGTTCGATCTCGTGAGGCTTTCCGGGGATGTCACGTGGGCGATGAGCCAGATGGACATCATTGCGTCGGCGGGCCGACAATGATTGCCTTGCGCGACGTTCCCTTCATTATTCAGGGCCGCAAAGGTGATGTAACCGTCGATGCCGACGAATATATCTGCCACGACGCGACGCTGGAGGCCATGGCCAAGCTGCGGCCCGCCTTCGACAAGGATGGCACGGTGACCGCTGCGAATGCCTCGGGTCTCAACGATATGCATTCCTATCGGCAAGCACCTGAGTACTCGGTCTCAATCAGTTTGAACTTTGCAAGGTCTCGTCTTCGGCGGCTCTAACTTGGCTTGCTCACATCTTGTTCCAGCGGAGAGAATTGCGCATCAGATCCCGTTTTTCCCGCGCGTGTAAATCAGGACGGTCCGCGATCCCGTCTTGCGAGGCGACAATAAAATTCCGCGCGAACTGGCGAAAGTTGGCAAACATGGCAATGCCTTTCTGATGTTGCAATGCAGCAATTTACAACTGAATCGGTTTTCCGCACCAGAGGAATCCGGTGCACCCTGCTATGCGCCCAGAGCATGGCTTAGCGTAGTGCCACTCCACACCGTGGATTTTTGGCCGCCGAGGGCGGATACGTTCGCCGCGGGCGTTGAACGTGCGGAAGCGTCCAACTCTCATTGCAGAGCCCGCCGCAGATCCGTCGAAATCTAAGTACTCAAGCGCTCTCACGATCTGAGCCACTATGAGAGTTCGCAACACTAGTCCATTGGTCGGGCGCGGGTGCCGACGATCCCGCCTGGGCAACGAATAGCGTTAGTTCAACAAGAATGAACTCAACACGATTGCCGATTTTAGCTGTTTCCACGTGCTCAGGTCTTAATCTAAATATCGGTCGCTCAAAGGACTTTTTATGCTGGACGAGGAGCCAGCATACCGGCTCTGCCGAGGTTTCGTTATTCTTGAGCAAGGGAGAAGAGATTGACCGAGTTTTCACTGAATCGCAGAAAACTTCTAACGACGGCGGCCACAGGTGCCGCATTTGCTTTGGCGCCCAAGTTAAGCGCGCTTGCTCAGACGCCTGCAGTACTGAAGGGCACGCCCAAAGGAGAGGTGTCTATCTGGAATTTCCAAGGGACCGCTGGCGAAGATGACTGGCAGGTCCCGTTGCTTCGCGCGTTCGAAAAGGGATCGTGTCCCGGCAAGTTCTCTAATCGCGGTTGTCAAATTGATCGCAGCGGGCGTCCCAGGCCAGGATCATGGTTGTTGATTTGCGCTGAGAGCTGAGCCGGTTATGGAGTGAACCCCTCGGGCTGGACCAGCGATGCGCTTCAAACTAAGCCGCCTGCTGGGCGAGTTGAGTTTCAAATTCTGCTGGTGACCTGTAGCCGAGGGCTGAGTGCAACCGCCTGGCATTGTAGATCTCGTCGATGAACCTGGGCAAGCGGTCCGCCACGTCCGCGAAGGTCTCGTAGCCAGCGGGGTAGATATCTTCCACTTTCAAAGTCTTCATAAAGCTTTCTGCTTGCGCATTATGGTAAGGGTTGCCGACGGCGCTCATGGAACCCTATAGACCAGCGGCATCGAGTGCCCGTCGGTAGGTCTCACTTGCGTATTGGCATCCGCGATCCGTGTGGTGAATGCAGCCGGGAGGAGGCTTTCTATTCTCAATGGCCGAATGCAACGCTGCCAACGCTAGCGGCGTGTCCAGGCGTTTTGACAGGCCATAGCCCACGACTTTCCGGCTGCAGGCATCGAGCATGACAGCCAGATAGCAGAAGCCAGTCGTAATGCGGATGTATGTAAAATCAGCCACCCAGACCATATCGGGTCGCGCCGGGATCACATTGCGGTAGAGGTTCGGGTAGATTGGAGAATTGTGGTTGCTGTCCGTCGTGCGAACATAGCGCTTGCGAGGCTTGATCCCCAAGCCATTGGCCCGCATGACACGCGCTACACGCTTATGGTTGACGAGGTGGCCTCGCCGCTGAAGGCTCGTGCGTCACACGACGGTATCCGTAGCACGGCAACTCGTCTTGGATATCCTCGATAATCGCAACGAGCTCGATATCGCCGAGATTCAAAGCTCTTGCCGTCGATCGGTAATAGTAGGTGCTTCTTGGGAGATCGATCATTTTGCACCCCCGTCTGACGGAGCAGGGCGAGGGCCGGTGACGATGGAGGATTTCAATGGATCTAGGTGCGTGCCGTGACGATTTCGTTAGCGGTCGGGGGGCCAGGGGCAACAATCTCGAAGTAACGCGGTCCCATAGAAGGACGCTACGAGGTACCCAGCCTCCGTGCGCCGGTTCGGTGGGCCTGCATTCACTTAGCGCATCTAAGGCGCGGGTCTCCGGTTCGATTCTCATCAAGGCGAACGGCGCCGCCGCTCAGGTGCGCGCGAATTCTAGCAGCGGCGCGATATCATGGTTGTCGGCTGTGCGAAGGACTGTAACGTAGCGAGCGCGCAGTTCGCCAACATCGGCCAGACTGCCGCCGCCCCAACTGAAACGCTCGCCGCCAAGGCGTTCGATCAGAAAATCGGCCGCCAATCGAGCGTGACGGCCGTTTCCATTCGGAAACGGGTGTATTGCGACCAGGCGATGGTGGAACCTGATCGCTATCTCGTCCGACGGAAATGTCTCATGTTCAACCCAATAGCCGACGTCTCTAAACACGCTCGCGAGCTCCACTCCGATACGGTAGGCTTGGACGCCGATGT